>NZ_JACJEY010000013.1:0-125446 GCF_014164295.1 Pseudoalteromonas sp. SG43-7 | reverse complement strand
GAAGAAGCGCAATGGCTTGAATCAATTCAACGTTTCAGGCAGCAGTACTCAAATTTTGCAGGCAGCAAACAACGGTTAAAGCAGCAAGCCGCCAGCAACGATGTAAAATGGTACAAAGGCGCAGGCTGAACAGTTGCATCTTTATTAGGTTGTTTTAAAAATACACTATTGAACAAAGTGACGGCCTAGCTTTGCCTTTTTTTGCCTAAAATCCTTTCCAAGCACCTCAATTCTAAGCTCTGTAACTAACACTAACAGTATGTGAAAAAATAATTATGCGATTATCCACAACGGGAGAGGTGCTAAATTTTCTGACACAAAATATGTGTCTGTCCTTTTTATTTCCGTTTCTATTTCCTGCAGTCATCTTCATGCGTGTAATTTAGGTTTAATAGGGCTAATGACTTATTTAATAGGTGAAATAAAAATAACCCCGCAATAAAAGATAAATTCTGAACCTGAAAAGTAAATTTAGTGACACAGTTTTATTTGTTCAATTAGAGTGGCTCTCTTATTTAGTTGCTGCTGAAAGGTAAAGGGTTAGGAAAGATAGTCGACGCTGTACCAATAGTGAAAGGTCATCAAATGTTGAAGACAGAGCTGTTCCAGATCACTGGGAGTTGGACTTGAACCAAGGCTCAGAAAACAGCTTTATCGCGACCTTAGTTGAACGACATTCTAGGTATGTAATGCTAGCGAAAGTACCTAGTAATAAAACAAAGCCAGTAATCGAAGCATTGATTAGACAAGCTAATAAGTTGCCAGCACTGCCAAGCTAGTATGTTGCGATTAATTTAGATGTAGCGACAAATTAAATAGTTCGAACGAGTTAGCGGCCTAGCTTGCTGCATCAAATCAGCTAATTAACCTGCTTAATTGCTCAGGTCAGTAACGACTGTGCATACGAAAAATATAATTGCTTAAGGGTTAAACATTAGGTTTAATGGATAGATAATAAACACTGAGTAACGCAGGGACAGCATAGATACGACAGGCACACTAATTAAATTTGCTTGCTATAGCTTAGGTCATAAAAAGCCTTTCTATATATGTAAAGTCCATAGCATAAACAACACCAACTCTACACATCGAGCAGGTAGCGCCTCAGTCCGACAAGCGATTATGCAACACAAACTGCGTGTCGCATAAATACTAAAATGTTATAGCGCAATTGAAATTCAGCAAGATTCGGGTCGGCATTAATCGTTCGGCCTCCTAATATAGCATCTGTTCGGGCATATGCCCTTTAATTGTCAGCAGAGCTAGGAGAAATAATCGATGAACATATTGGCCAACAAAGTTGCTATTGTTACTGGTGCCAGCACCGGCATTGGCTACGCAGCCGCGAAGCTTTTTGCGAGAGAAGGTGCTGCCGTAGTGGTGGCAGCAAGGCGACAGAAGGAGCTTGATGAACTGGTGGAATTAATCAAGACTGAAGGTGGGCAGGCACTGGCACTAGCCGGTGATGTTGGCGAAGAAGCTTTTGCCAAAGCTTTGGTAGATAAGGCTGTAAGCCACTTTGGTGGCCTGGATATCGCTTTTAACAATGCTGCCATTCTGGGTGCTATGTGCCCTGTGCCGCAGATGTCGCTCACGGACTGGAATCAAGTTATTGCGACCAACTTAACCAGTGCATTTTTGGGCGCAAAGTACCAGCTGCCCGCCATGGCTGCCCGAAAAGGAGGTTCGTTAATTTTCACCTCTACCTTCGTTGGTTACACCGCAGGTATGCCAGGCATGGCTGCCTACGCAGCCAGTAAGGCTGGTCTTATTGGTTTGACTCAAGTGCTGGCGTCAGAGCATGGGCCTCAGAATATCCGGGTCAATGCCCTTTTGCCTGGTGGTACTGATACGCCAGCGGGACGTGAGTTTGCTAATACGCCAGAAGCATTGGCGTTTGTGCGTAACCTGCATGCGCTCAAGCGTATGGCGACACCAGATGAAATTGCTCAATCCGCATTGTACTTAGCATCCGATGCATCCAGTTTCACAACTGGTTCTGCGATGTTGGTAGATGGCGGTGTATCCATAAATCGTGTCTGAGAGGCAGAGTGTGTCAGACTATGACCGTATCGCACGTGCTATGGCATACTTGGTAGATCGTGCAACTACCCAGCCCGCTCTAGAGGAGATAGCCGCCCATGTGCATCTGAGTCCGTATCATTTTCAGAGGTTGTTTTGTCGTTGGGCGGGTACCACGCCAAAGCGGTTTTTGCAGGTCCTGACATTGGAGCGTAGCAAGGAGTTGTTGGATAAATCCCGCTCTCTGCTCGACGTTTCACATGAGATTGGCTTAAGCGGTAGTTCAAGGTTGCATGATCACTTTGTGCAGCTGGAGGCAGTGACACCGGGGGAGTATAAAAATAAGGGTAAGGAGCTACGTATCGAATACGGTGTGCACCCTACACCACTGGGGCCTATGTTTGTAGCTGTAACACAGCGTGGTGTTTGTAGGGTTGAGTTCATGGACTTCAATTACATTGAAGAGCTGCTGGATGACTTGCGTAACGCTTGGCCATTGAGTTCGATTGTTGAAAGCATCACATCTACGCACTATGTTATTGATGCGTTTTTTAGTAGTGATACAGCTGCCAAACATGGTCCGCTGTCGCTTCATGTGAAAGGTACGAATTTTCAGGTAGCTGTGTGGCGGGCGCTGCTGAAAATACCACCGGGCGCAGTGGCTAGCTATTCTCAGGTAGCCACAGCACTCAATGCGGCCCAATCTGCAAGAGCGGTTGGTAACGCCATTGGAGCAAATCCTGTTGCTTTACTGATCCCCTGCCATCGGGTAATACAGCACAGTGGTGCACTTGGTGGTTACCGTTGGGGGCCAGCCAAGAAGCTTATGGTACAAACATGGGAAAAAATGCGTGATGAACCTGTTTCGCTATAACAATGTCATGCAGCTGACGTTCTTATCTTACCCCGCGCGGCAGATGGCGGGCGTTGAGGCTGTAGAATTACTCTTTACAGGAACGAATGCACCTACTTTTAGTTGTTCAACTTTTAACCTTGAATCTACTATCAAGCTATGATCTAGTAAATATTATTCACCCACGGTAAATCGTTATGGCTCTTTCGTTGGGTGAGGAGTCAAGCGAGACTTATCCTACCAAAATAAATTCATTCCAATCAATTTCGCTGAGCAAATTGACCTTGCGCGGACAAACGAAAGTGAATGCTTTCACTTCACACTGCGGCAACTGTATTGCTTAGTTCATAATAGAGAAAAGCTGCAAAACACGATGCACTAATTAGGGTAGCCCTTATCACCTCAAATAAGCCACTCAAACACCTTGCAAAATGCCAATTAAAATAACACCAAGTCCTCTTTTTATATTTTACGTAAAATCGAAGTAACTAATTGAATCAAAATAGGAACTCGGCTATGGTGAATGCATCAATAAGAATAAATTAAAAACGAGTAATTCTACAGGCTCGTTACATTTCTTGAGAATACGCATGACCAAGGCAGAAATTAAAAAGTTGTTTGTTGCAATCGAAAAGCACGACCAGGATTCAGTTCTTGGTATCCTTGCAAAGGATAAGGGCGTAATCGAAACAGTTGGGCACCATAACGCTAATTGCAGAGACAAGACTCCTTTGATGTATGCCATGCAATGCGAAGATTTTGAGCTTGCCAACAAGCTCATAGAGTTGGGGGCTAACGTAAAGGCAAAAATGCCAGCAGGGCCTGAGACTAGCGTAATTCAATTAGCTGTAAAGTTTGGCCATGGTCTAAATCCAAATTTTGATAAATGGCTTAGCTTTACTCAAAAGCTTATTGAGCAAGGCGCTAATCCATCAGAGGCCTTATGGCCGGCGTGCCATGGATACAACAAAGTTGCGGATAAACCGGAAATTATTTCACTATTATTACAAAATGGTGCTTCCCTGGAAGGCGAAGTTGGCAATAGCGGTAGCACAGTGAAAGAGCTTCTTGTGATTAATTCGCAGCTCTATTCAAGTCGAGTTCTTAATCTATTCGGGCTGTAGCAATGACAAAATGTGACACATATGAGCCTTAACTCTGTCAATAGGCACTAGTATTTTCTTTAACCGTTTTTATACAGTGACGGTCAATTCAAAATCAACTTTAATTCAATAAGCAAATTCGTTTACTTCGTCGGCCGATGCGGCGGTTAAGCAAGTAGCTTACGGCAAACACATATAGGCGCGTTACGCAGTAATCGATTATTGCGAGCTCATCGCAGCCAGGTTTTTCCCATATCCTTTTGGAGTCGCTGGGGCACTACGACTAAATGGATTTAGAAGGTAGAGCGAAGCAGGATGCTAGAGCCGAGACATTCATCGGTTAACCTTATCATGGCACTATTCAAGGCGGCTGGTTTCATCATTGTGATCCAGTTATATTTAGGTGCGTAACGCAGTTATCAAGTCAGGTGTAAGCGACTTTGTTTATTGTATTAATGCACGCGTACTGAGTGTCTAATCAAGGCAAGTGGTTTAGGTCTGTAGGCATATAATCAGGTTAAACCTTGTTGGTTATTAACTCACCCAATTGATTCATGCTCAGCCTTATATCCAGTTAGATGTTCAGCTGAAATAAAAGGACAGACAAAAATTTTTGCAATATTTACTTTTAGATAAAATAGAAGTAACCGATTGAATCAAAATAGGAACTCGGCTATGGTTAATGCATCAATAAAAATAAATTAAAACGAGTTAATCTACAGGCTCGTTATATTTTAAGTGCTAAATTTTACTTCTAAATTAGCTATATAAGGGATTTTATAATGAAAACTGGACTTTTAGTTCTATTATTTATCGTAGCCTTTGGCGTATCTGCAAAAGACGTCATTAAACCAAGTGTTTCAGGCTTGTATCAAGTAGATAAAGTGAACCTTTTTATTGAATGTTATGGTGAAGCCTCCCCTTCAATAATTATCAATGCTGGCTTTGGTGGTACGGTTGAAGACGGAAACTGGAAGAAGGTAATACAATCACTTCACAAAAAAAATAGAGTGTGTATTTATGACAGAGCCAACTTGGGGAAAAGTGATAAATCGCAAGGCCATTATGATCTAGGCACTATTGTTGAGCATCAAAATGTATTGTTACAAAGGGCTGGAATTCAGCCTCCTTACGTAATGGTTGGACACTCTTATGGCTCATATCCTATTAAGTTATTTAATCACCTTTACCCTGAAAAGGTCAGCGCCATTTTACTTGTAGATCCTTCATTGTATGGCCAATTTAGAAGCCATATAAAAAAGTGGGATGCAAAAAATGACACATATGATGCTGATACCAAGAAGAATATGGAAGCTGAACTTGCTAGCTGGCATGGTGCTCCTGATAATCTAGAAAAAATTAATATGAGAACTAGTTCAACGTTCATTCAGCAAAGCGACGATTTTGGTGACACACCTTATGTATTACTTTGGAACAGAGACGCAATTTGGGTGCCTGCAAATCAAACTCCAGATAACTGGCATCCAGCAGTCTGGGAGCGTATTAAAAAGTCTTATTCTACCGAATTAAATAAGATGCAGACTTTATCTAAAGATACCAAAATTACATTTGCAACAACTCCAGAGCATTACATACAAAAACATGAACCAGAGATTGTTATCGCAGAGATTAATTATTTATTGAATAAACTTTGAAATGAGTAAGCAAGACATAACAAGCGCCTTAACTCCAACAATGTTAAGTTGTCATGGTTTTGGCAAACAACGCAAAGTCATGCCAACACATTATGTAATGGTCTAATTGGACTGATTTATATCTTTTTAGTAGGATTAATTAGAGTTGTTAAACGCGATAAAGATGGCTTAAGGCGCATTAAATGGGGGTTTATAAACCTTGTACTATTTAGCTTGTCCATATATCTCTATGTTAATCAATCCTTTCTAAAGTTTGGTGATATTACTGCGGCAAGTATTTGCTTGGCTTTTTTATCAGGGGTTTTGCCAATAACACTTTTATTTTCTTTATGGATTTCTTTAAGAGGAAAGTTGCAAAGTAAGTTAATAAAATTGGATATTGCATCGATCATGATGTCTATACAATTTTGTTTAGTATTGGCTGCTTGGGGGCAGATATCCACTATATTTTGGCAATAAATTGCAGAGCTTTAACACATATGAGCCTTAACTCTGTCAATAGGAACTAGTATTCTTTTTGACCGTTTTTATACAGTGACGGTCAATTCAAAATCAACTTTAATTCAATAAGCAAATTCGTTTACTTCGTCTGTCGATGCGGCTTCATCATTGCAAAGATAAGCTCTTATCACCGCAAATAAGCCACTTAAATATCTGTAACAACTTGAAAAATGTCAATTAAAACAACACTAAATCCTATTTTATATTTTACGTGAAAGTCAGTTGTCGATTGAATCAAAATAGGAACTCGGCTATGGTTAATGCATCAAGTTCAGCTACAGGTTGCGCAGGAGTTGGTGAATGAAAAAACATAACAAAAGCATGTTGCATAAACTACTGAGTGGTTGGACGGTTTTTCCGCTCGTACCGCGCTACAAAACCGCCGCAAATGCAAGGCATTATGTGAATGGAGGTTAAATTGTCTTCTGTGCCAAGAAATAAGGATGAATTGGAGTTAGCCATAAACTCAGTGTTCCCAAAACTAATGGCTGATTATCGCTCAATTTCAAAAAGCAAAGCTCGTAAATTGGGCGTAGAAGGAAATATCAAAGGTACAATCATTAGCGTTAGTGACACAGTTGCTTACCTGATTGGTTGGGGCAAACTGGTCCTTAAATGGCATCATCTAAAGTCTCAAAATCAGGATGTAGATTTCCCTGAAACTGACTACAAATGGAATCAACTTGGGTTACTAGCTGAAAGTTTCCACGAAAAATATCGTGACTGGAAATACGATGATCTGCTTGTTGAGCTGGAGTCTACGGTTCACGAGATACTTTTACTCATTTCAAGTTTAAGTAATCATGAGTTGTATGGTGTTGCGTGGTATGAGCGATGGACTCTAGGGCGCATGATTCAATTTAATACGTCATCACCTATGAAAAACATGCGAACAAAAGTTCGGCGCTTCAATCGGGAATTCACATAACACATATGAGCCTTAACTCTATTAATAGGCACTAGTATTCTTTTTGACCTTTTTATTCAGTGACGGTCAATTATAAATCAATAAACAAATTTGTTTACTTCGTCGGCCGATGTGGCTTCATCATTGCAAAGGTAAGCCCTTATCACCGCAAATAAGCCACTTAAATATCTGTAATACTTTGAAAAAAAGCCAATTAAAACAACACCAAGTCCTCTTTTTTATATTTTACGTGAAAGTCAGTTGTCGATTGAATCAAAATAGGAACTCGGCTATGGTTAATCCATCAATAAAAATAAATTAAAACGAGTTATTCAACAGGCTCGTTATATTTATTAAGGTAGTTTAAATATCATTTGATAGTGAAATAGCTGCATTCATAGCAAAGTCAGACCAAAACGGAGAACGGGCTGATTTAGAAAAGTTAAAACGATTAAATAAAAAATAGGCGGTATTATTCCTAAGTGGTATATCGAGGCAATGTCCACACCTATTTTGCAATTTACTTCTTGGCTGGCAAAAATTTGAACCAGAAGAAGACTTTGATGGCATTGAAGAGATTCAAATTGTGAACATTGATTTATGGAAGAAGTTAATTGTGATTCCTACTCAGGGATGTATGTGTTGCCAGCAAACTATCTTGTTATTGGTTATGGCGCTGATTGGGCTGATAATTGTTTTGTAATTCCAACGGATCAAAGCGACGATCCGCCTCTTTATGAAGTGTTGCATGATGTGGCACTCAGCACTGAAGAGCTTGTTTCGACGATAAAGTCGGGTGCAGGTGGCTGTGAGAAAATAGCTGATAAACTGTCTATTTTTGTGGGCAATGCGATTGCACTAAAAACATAGCAAATTACTGCAGTGCGACTTGTGAACAGAGTAACAGAGCACGTGATATGGAGCTAATAAGCAATTTCACAGTTAATATGAACGATATTTAAGAGGAGGTTCTGTGGTTACTAAAGAAATAGAAAATATTGAGCGCAGTATTGGTAAGTTACCTAAATCTTACCGTGATTGGATCGAACAGGGTATTACAAAAGACAGCTCCTACAATATGTATTTGTTAGAGTGGATTTCAAGCTCAAATGTATTGAAAATTGAAATAGCTCCTGAGGGCGTACTTGATGGTATTTTGCCAATTGGTGTCTTCCATGGTGTTGCATTTTGGTGTTTGGATAATAAAAATAATGGCAGGGTCATTTTATGTCCACATGATGATATCGTTGCTGATTTTTATGCGCCTTCAGTTGAAGGGTGGATATATCGAATTTGCTTACAAGAAGCATCTAATTTCTGTGATGAAGACGAGATAGTGCAAAAACAGTTACAACTTTGGGCGTCTTTACTCGAAGAATCTAAACCTACTTGGGCTGAGCACATTATGTTGCTGGCAAAATCAAAGGTAAAAAATATGGGGCAGCACTCTGGCGTTATTTCTGACGAAGAGGTAGAAGCAATCATAGCTAAAGAATTCGGTTCAGAGTATTTAACAGAAAAAGTTGAGTTTTTAAACCCGGATTAACGTTAGTGGAGTCTCTTGAATTGGCTTCTATTTTTTTGGGAAGCAGTGTTAATGTGGGCATTGTGGAATACCTGTAAGGTGCATATGATCAATCAACTTAAAGTGACGAATATTGAGTTTTACTCGGATGAAACAGCATTAGTAACTGTTGAAAATGAACACTCAGCCGTTGACGTTTTTTGTCACATTTGTGAATACTCCATAGGTGATAAAGTTAATAACCTCCTTAAAGTGCTAGATGCCAACGTTAGAGCGGCGTACCTTGCCGATTGGCCGGTAGAAATGATTGCAGAAGCATCTAAAGAAAGAATTGAAAAAACGGGGCCTTATTCATACATAGGTTGTGGCAAAGTAATTGATGAAAATGAAGGGGTTATTGAGGTTCAAGGTTTTCTTATCGAGTTCGGTGATCTACCTTGCCAAGGCTCAGTCGAGTTTGAAATTGATAGGCTTGATTTATGGTAAATTGCTTAATAAAGCGTTGATGACAACTGCATTGATAGGCTAATAGATGTAGTCTGGAATGAGAGCGATAAAACGTTTTTTAGTCTTTACTGATAAAAAAGAAATTATTTTAACTTGTGATGGAGCGCCACGACGTGAAGTCGTCATATAACAAACCAATTATTCCGACCTTAACTCGCTACGCTCGTTTCGTCGGCATCTTGGGGCTTTAAGTGTCTAGGCTGATTCCGTATTTAAACCTTTTATTCAATTGTATCGTCTAAATAATGAATTTAATCATTTAAAAAAAGAAAACAATGAAGCTTTTTATATCTATTTTACTTTCAGTAATACTGTTTACTTCAACTAACCTAAGCGCAGAGTCGACAAAAAAAGTATTAATCATCGCATCAAATATGATCGATATGGGGGATTCTGAAAAACACGATGCGAGAAATAATTTATGGGAAGTTGCTCCACCGTACCATATTTTTATGAGCCATGGTTATGATGTCGATTTTGTTTCTCCAAATGGAGGAAAGGTTGAGTTCATGATGGATCCGTTGGGTATTAGTAGTTACACCATTAAATATGAAGGCTTTATGGATAAAGCGAAAAACAGCTTTGCTCCTGAACAAATTAACCCAAATGATTACTGGGGAATTTATATTGGTGGAGGGTATGGCCCATTATTTGATGTAGCTAATAACAAGGAATTACAATCAATTATCGCCAAAGTTTATGAATCTGGCGGTATTATTGGTGCAGGTGGTCACGGTGCCGGTGCGTTTGCCGATGTATTATTATCTTCTGGTCAGTATCTTGTTAAAGGTAAAAAAATTGCTGGTTTTCCTAATTCTACTGAAAAATCTAAGTCATGGGCTAAACAAGGTACTCTGCTACCTTTCCTTGTTGAAAGTCAGTTGAATAAAAATGGAGCTATTGCACAAAACAAAAAAACCTTAGAAGATAAACACGAAGTGGTCGTTGATCAAAGAATCGTTTCAACAATGTTTTTACCTTCAGCTGCTCTAGTTGCAAAAGAAATGATAATTTCTCACAAGCAGTAAATGCACATAACACATATGAGCCTTAATTCTGTCAACACAAGTTAACGAGTTATCAGCGATCCGTTAGAACTCGAGGTAAACTTCTACTCCAAATACCATTTAGGGGTAAAAGTTTGCGGTAAAAATTCATAAATTAAACTCTCAAGCATATTATTTGCTTTATTTATAAGTTGCAGATAGGCATTTAGTTAATTTTATTAACTTAAATAAACAACGTTGTCTTTTTGTTGCTTAGATGAAATAATATCTCACGACATTTATTTAACAAATATATCTGCATTTTAATTTTTAAGTTAAAAATGTTTAAGTTATTGAAATTTAATATCTTACTTTCTATGAAGTGAAAGGTAAGTTGAACTTTGTCTAATCCGTTATCTGACCATACGAAGCGTATAAGGAAGCTCTTGAATGAGTATAATTGTGAATCAAAACGTGGCTAATAAAATTAGTCTAGTTTGTTTTGGGGAGGTCCTTTGGGACTGTTTTGGCGCAACTAAGCGTTTGGGAGGCGCACCTTTAAATATGTGCTTTAGGGTTAAATCACTTGGAATTGATGCACAAATGATAAGTGCAGTAGGGGAGGATGAGTTAGGTGATGCTCTGCTTGACGAATTAAAAGAAAAGCAATTGAGTACAGAGTACATTGCTGTAAACCCAAACAAAAATACCAGTACGGTGCAGGTAACACTTGATAGCCATGGTTCTGCTAAGTACGAAATTATGCCTGATACTGCCTGGGATAATATTGTTTTAACTGATGAAATTATTGGCAAAGTTGAATCGACGGATATTTTTGTGTTTGGTAGTTTAATTGGCCGTACCGACACTTCATTAATAACTTTAAAGCAACTACTAGAACATGCGAAGTTTAAAGTGTTTGATGTAAATTTACGAGCTCCTCACTATCAACTTGAGAGCTTAATAGAATTAATGAATAGCGCTGACTTTATCAAACTAAATGATGAAGAACTATATGAAATAGCAAAAGGAATGGGGTGTAAATACCATTCATTAGAGCAAAACTTAGCATTTATAGCAAAGCAAACCAACACAGAGTTTTTGTGCGTGACGAAAGGAAACCATGGTGCTTTATTATCGATTAAAGGTAAAAACTACTATAACTCAGGCTACCTGATCGATGTTGTGGATACTGTTGGTGCAGGGGATTCGTTTTTGGGGGCTTTAATTTATCAATTGTGCATTCAAAACGATCCGCAACAGGCAATTAATTTTGCTTGTGCTGCCGGAGCTATGGTTGCTCAGCAGCTAGGGGCAACACCAGATATAACGCATCAGCAAATCTTAGAATTTATTGAACCATGTTAGCGTGCAGCATTGTATTTCAAGTTATACATATAAAAAACAAAATATTTTGTTATTTATATTGAATAGATGTTTTTTTAATGTTAAAAAGACAACGTTGTTTATTTGTGTTGGACCGACCAAGCCAAACAACAAAATGTAAAAAGATATTTTTTCACGCCATAAAGACAACGTTGTTAATTTAAATAATGAAATCAACATTAAAAAATAAAATTAAAATGAGGACACACACAATGCTCAGATTTAGGAAAAACCAGCTTGCTGCGAGTGTTAGTACAGTATTGATAGGTTGTTGGCTGCCATCCAACAGCTTTGCCGCTGAACAACTGCAAGAAGAAGCGTCGGCCAAGGTTGGTATTGAAGTTATTGAAGTTTCATATGGTTATGGAAGTGTTAAAAAACAAGATTTAACCGGCGCAGTTAGCACAGTTGAGCTTGAAGATGTCGTTGATCAGCCTTCAGGTAATATCATGCAAAATTTGCAGGGGCGTGTGCCTGGCTTGCAAATTACAACTAATGGTTCACCTAACTCTGCAGCAACAGTGCGTATTCGTGGTCAAGGTTTAGGACCTTTAGGTAATAACGATCCTCTTTATGTTATTGATGGTGTACCAACTAAATCAGGCATGCATGAACTTAATAGCCATGATATTGCTGATATACAGGTGCTAAGAGATGCGGCAGCTGCAAGTATTTTTGGTGCTCGCTCTGGTAATGGGGTCATTATTATTACCACCAAAAAAGGGAATGAAGGGCTCGACTTTAATTTCTCTTTTAATCAGTCATATGATGATTTTAATTATGAGCTAAACCCATTAAATACACAGCAAAGGGGACAAGCAGTTTGGCAAGCTGCAGTAAACGACGGCTCAGATCCAAATGCAGCAAGTTCTCTTTATAGCTATGATTGGAATAATGATTTTAATAACCCTCAATTAAACAACGTTGTTTTTCCTGAGTTTACGGATGCTGCACAGGTGCAACGCCCAGCAGATACTAATTGGTTTGATGAAGTTACGCGCTCTGCAAAAGTAACCGATCTTAACTTTTCAGTTTCAGGTGGTTCAGACAAAGCTTCGATATATAGTTCACTTGGCTATTTCGGCTCAGAAGGTGTTGTTGATGGCTCAGAGTTTGAACGAATAAGCTTTCGCGTTAATTCTGATTATCAGCTAACAAATAAGCTTAAGATTGGTGAAAACTTTATAGTGACAAATCAAGAATCAAACTTGGTTAATGATCTGGCCGGTAATATTCTAACTTTGGCTATAGAACAACAATCTATCGTTCCTGTGTACAACGATAAAGGTGGCTGGGGAGGACCCGTCCCTGGTGTAACTGACCGTGATAATCCGGTTAGACTAATTGAAATGAATCGAGACAATGTTAGTAGATTCAATAAATTAATGGGAAATATTTTTGTTGAATATGAGGCAATAGAGGACTTAACACTAAAAAGCTCTATCGGTTTAGATTACGGGCAATACTACTTCAGAAACTATACCCGTGCTTTTCAAGCTGGCTCGCTAAACTATGGTGATCAGCTGTCAGTGACAGAAAACTGGAATAGCAGTTTTAGTTGGACTAATACCGCAGAATATAAGCTTGATTTAGATGCAAATCATTTTACGTTTTTGGTCGGTACAGAACAAATAGATTATGAGTATGAAGGATCTGTTGGTTTTGGTTCAGGTTTTGCGTCTGATGATCGTGATTATGCTCATTTATCACAAGCAACGGGTGATGTTCGTGTGGAAGGGGATGGCGATAAATGGTCTCTTAATTCTTATTTCGCCCGTATGGACTATAACTTTGATGACCGCTATTTAGCAGGTTTAACAATACGTCGCGATGGCTCATCTCGTTTTGGTAGTAATAATAGCTACGGTAATTTCCCCGCTATTTCTGCAGGTTGGGTGATCAGCAACGAATCATTCTATGATATTGAATTTTTATCTACCTTAAAGCTTCGAGCTAGTTGGGGCAAAACGGGTAATCAAGAAATCCCTACCGATGCAACATATACAACGTATTTAAGCCGTTATGCAACTCGGTCTTTATTCACTGATCAGCAAGATGAAGGGACCGCTTATGATATAGGCGGTGCAAATGGCGGCACGCTTCCTTCTGGGTTTGTAAAAGCACAAACAGGGAATGATGACCTAAAGTGGGAAACATCAACGCAAACAAACATTGGTCTTGATTTTGGCATGCGTTACGAAACCATATACGGCAGTATCGATTGGTTTGAAAAAACCACAGAGGATATTTTAACGTTAACCAATCCACTTGCAACATTAGGTGAAGGCGCTCAGCAATGGGTCAATGGTGGCACGATTGAAAACTCTGGTTTTGAGTTTCTCATTGGCTACGCCGATTACCTTACTTTTGATAGCTTAGATGGTGATATCGATGTCGATATTAGCTTTAACATTTCTTCTGCTAAAAATAAGGTTGTCTCACTACCAGAGGATGTTGTGAATTCATTTGGTGGTAATGGTGATGATAAAACGATTGTTGGTCATTCAGTCAATTCTATTTATGGTTATGTCGCCGATGGGTTATTCCAAAATCAAGGTGAGATAGATGCTCATGCAGCGCAATCTGGGGCTGGTTTAGGCCGAGTTCGCTGGAAAGATTTAGACGGCAATGGCGTGATTGATGAAAACGATCAAAGCTTTTTCACCGATACTGATCCTGACTTTATGTATGGATTGAACATGAATTTCAAATACAAAAATTGGGATTTCAATATGTTCTGGCAAGGTGTTCAAGGAGGTGAGATACGTAATAGCTGGCGTGGATTTACTGACTTCACATCATTAAATATAGGCTCTAACTACGGTGATCGCGTTCTTGATGCATGGTCAGTTAACAATACTGACAGCAATGTACCGGCATTAACTTTAATCGATAACAATGGTGAAGGCCGTCAATCAAGTTTGTTTTGGGAAGATGGCAGCTACATAAAGCTGCGTAACTTATCTATCGGTTATACACCTGATGAACAGTGGTTAAGTCAATACGGTATAAGTTCTGCACGAATTTATTTGCAGGGAAGTAACTTATTGACCATTACTCCGTCAGGGACGCTAAGCCAGGATCCAGAAACTCCAAACGGCAACTTCCCAATTCCAAAACGTATTACGTTAGGCGTGAACCTTTCTTTTTGATTTATTAAAACGACAACGATACGAGCACATATTATGAATAAAATTAAAACACTATTTACAGCAGCTACACTCGCGCTTTCTTTAGCATCGTGTGGTGGTTCTGATCTTGATGTTGCACCTTCTGGGGTATTAACCGAAGAGCAAGTTTCTAACAGTGAAAATGTAGATGCGTTGATTATTGCTGCCTACTCATATCTAGGAAACGATCATTATACCGCACCTAACTTTTTATGGCCGACAGGAAACTTACGCGCTGGAGACGCCCATAAAGGCGGTAATGGACCTGGTGATATCTTTGCTTATCATGCTTTGTCTTTATATCAACCAATAGTGCCTGATATGGAGTCTTTCCCGCCAGATTTAATTGATTTGAACAACAAAAAATGGGTACGTAATTACACCGGTATTTCAAGAGCAAACTCAGCATTAGCGGTAATCGCAAATGCGCCAGATGCCATTGAAAACAGTGCTGCAAAACAATCCGAACTACGGTTTATTCGTAGTATTTTCTACTTTGATTTAAAAATACATCATAAGCATATCCCGTGGATTGATGAAACAATGACTCAAGATCAAATTCTTAGCGCTACTAATCGTGAGCTAAGCGATCAAGAGTTATGGGATAAAATTGCTGCAGATTTTGAGTTTGCTGCAAACAACCTACCACAAACCCAAAAAGATGTTGGGCGCGCTTCAGCGTTATCAGCTAAGGCATATCTAGCTAAAACATTACTTTACCAAGCGTATGAGCAGAATGAGCTACATCAAGTTATTAATATTAATAAAGATAAACTTGTAAAAGTGGTGGCTCTGGTTGATGAAATTGAAGAGGCGGGCGTCTATGGCTTATTTGATGATTACGCGAATAACTTTTTGTTTGAAAGTGAAAATGGTAAAGAATCAGTTTTTGCTATTCAGCGCTCTCTAAATGACGGCTCTCCAGATGGACGTGGTAGCTGGCCTAGTGCATTAAATGCGCCAATGGCTGGTGGTTTTGGCTGTTGTGGTTTTCATGTGCCAACAGAAAATTTTGTTAATGCGTTTAAAACAGATCAACAAGGTTTGCCGTTATTCGACTCTTTTAACGACTTTAATTATGACATGACGACTGACTCAGTTGACCCTCGTCTAGATCACACTGTGGCAATGGAAGGTAAACCATTTAAGTATGACGAAAACTTGATCCATGGCGGTGATAGTTGGGCACGTGCACCAGGTATATATGGCAACTTTACGGCAATGAAAGATCTTGAGCACCCTGACTGTAGTTGTCGTGGTGAGAATGGACCGTTTCCTATCTTTTCATTAAATACACCGCTCATTCGTTACGCTGATGTATTGCTTTGGAAAGCTGAAGCATTAATTGAGTTAGACAGGTATGACGAAGCATTGCCAATCATTAACCGTATTCGTGAGCGTGCTAAAAATAGTACCGGTAAATTACACAACGCGAGTATTTATAACATGGGCTTATATACAAGTTTTGATTCTAAAGAACAGGCAAGAGCGGCACTACGCTTTGAGCGACGTTTAGAATTAGGGCTTGAAGGACATCGCTTTTTTGACTTAGTTCGATGGGGAATAGCGAAAGAAACTATTGATAGTTACTTAGCTATTGAAGCTGTACGTAAACCTTATTTGGTCGATGCTATTTTCACTAAAGGTCGTGATGAGTATTTACCTATTCCGAACCAGCAGATGATTTTAAGTGGTGGATCGTACACACAAAACCCAGGTTATTAATAGTGGTGGGTTTCGGCCCACCTTTTAATCGTTAAGTTTTAAGAGTGATTATGAAAAAAATTATTTATTGGTCAGTCACCGTTGCCGTTGCTGGTTTTTTATTCGGCTTTGATACAGCAGTTATATCCGGTGCGGATAAACCTATTCAAGCGTTATGGAATACGAGCTCGTTATTTCATGGCTTATTTATTATGTCTTCAGCTTTATGGGGAACACTACTGGGTGCCTTAACCGGTAATTACCCATGCGATAAGTGGGGTAGAAAACCCACATTAGTTTTAGTTGGAGTGTTGTTTTTAATTTCGGCGCTTGGCTCCGCCATGGCACCTGACGCATATAGCTTCGCCTTATTACGGTTCATTGGTGGCGTGGGAGTGGGCATTTCTTCAATTGTTGTACCTGCTTATATTTCTGAGATTGCACCTGCTAAGTACCGTGGGCGTTTGGTTGCGCTTTATCAGTTTCAAATTGTATTTGGTATCTTAGTTGCGTTTGTTTCTAATTTTTTAATTGCAGGAACATCTGCAATTGACTGGCGTTTAATGTTAGGTGTGGAGGCAATACCTGCTCTGGCTTATTTATTAATGATCATTAAGGCACCTGAAAGCCCACGTTGGTTAGTGCAAAAGAAAAATGAGAAAACTAAAGCGCGTTCAATCTTAGTGACTTTAGGTGAACAAAACCCAGACCAAGTATTAAATGACATTGAACGCGACAAGTTACAAAACAGTCAATCAAAGCTATTTGGTGGTAGTTACAATAAGGCGGCTTTATTTGCATTTTTATTTGCCGCATTTAATCAATTATCTGGCATTAACTTTATCATTTATTATGCACCGCGCGTATTTGAACTTGCAGGGTTGGATGTAAATCAATCATTACTTTCTGGCGCTGGGATTGGCGTGGTTAACCTATGTTTTACCATGCTGGGTTTATCGTTGATTGATAAGTTTGGCCGCCGTTCGCTGATGTACATTGGCTCAATTGGCTACGTTATTTCGCTCTCTGTCGTGGCGTGGGCGTTTAGTACTGACTCTGGTGGTTTAACGGTTGTAGCGTTTGTATTTGTGTTTATTGCCGCTCATGCCATTGGCCAAGGTACCGTTATTTGGGTCTTCATTGCAGAAATATTCCCTAACAAAGTTCGTTCAAAAGGGCAGTCTTTGGGCTCCGGTACGCATTGGTTTTTTGCCGCAGCAATCACTTTACTTATGCCATTTTTCTTAGAACGTTTTAGTGCCACTGAAGTATTCACTTTCTTTACTTTAATGATGTTAGGGCAATTGATTTTTGTTGCGTGGTTTATGCCAGAAACAAAAGGACGTTCTTTAGAAGCAATTTCATTAGATACCAATAATAAGCATGGAGCATTAGATGCGAACCGTTAATTTAGTTTTAATTTCATCATTTTTGGCAGCATGTAGCATGACAAACCAAACTGAACAAACTGCCCCTACGGGTGTAGATAAACCTAGCAAAGAGGCGTTTCGTCCTGCTTTTCATTTTACCCCTAAAAAGCATTGGATGAATGATCCTAACGGTATGGTTTATTACCAAGGTGAATATCATCTGTTTTACCAGCATAATCCTGACTCATCGGTATGGGGGCCAATGCATTGGGGACATGCAATTAGTAAAGATATGGTTAATTGGCAGCATCAAGAAATTAAGTTGTTTCCTGATGAGCACGGTACTATCTTCTCTGGCAGTGCGGTGGTTGATTGGCAAAATAGCAGCGGCTTTGGCAGTAAAGAAAACCCACCATTAGTGGCTATATTTACCTATCATGATGATAAAAAGGCGGCACAAGGGGCGATTGATTTTCAAACGCAAGGTATAGCATATAGCACCGACAAAGGCCGTACATGGATAAAATACGCTAATAATCCGGTATTAAAAAATCCTGGGATCCGCGACTTCCGTGACCCTAAAGTAAGCTGGCATGAAGATACCCAGCAATGGGTTATGGTATTAGCGCAAGATGATCATATTGGCTTTTACAGCTCAAAAGATTTAAAAACATGGCAATTTGAAAGTAACTTTGGCGCTGATTGGGGCAGTCACGCAGGTGTATGGGAGTGTCCAGATCTGATTCGCGTGCGCATTGAAGGCACCGATGAATATAAATATGTTTTATTAGTGAGTATTAACCCTGGCGCGCCAAATGGCGGCTCTGGAACACAATATTTTGTTGGCGATTTCGACGGTGAAAAATTTGTGTTGGATAGCGATTATCAAAAAATGCTTACAATAACACCTGCCGTTTTCCCTCAAGGGCTTGATTTTTCTAACTTCAAAAATGGCTTAAAAAATTGGCAAGTATCGGGTGAAGCATTTCATATAGTTAATGATCAACCAGCCAATACCATTGCTAGTTCTTTTAAAGATTCGGATAAGGCAACAGGTACCTTAACCTCAAAATCATTTGCGATTGATCATGATTTCATTAACTTCAAAATTGCAGGCGGAAAGCATCACAACAGTACCGCAATACAGTTGTTAGTTAATGGTGAAATAGTTAAAACCGCAAGTGGAAATAATACAGGTACAATGACCGAACGTTCATGGAACGTGAGTCAATTAAAAGGCCAGCAAGCTTATATTAAAGTGGTAGACAATGAACGAGGTGATTGGGGGCATATTAAAATCGCTGATATTGTATTTTCTGATAAAGCAGCAACAGAAAAGTATGAACCTTCAATATGGCTAGACTATGGTACAGATAATTATGCTGGTGTAACTTTCTCTGATGTTCAAGACGGTAGACACTTATTTATGGGGTGGATGAGTAACTGGCAATACGCAAATCAAGTACCCACTGAGGTATGGCGCAGCGCAATGACAATTCCCAGAGAATTAAAGTTATTGCAAACGCCAACAGGCGTGCGTTTGGCATCTCAACCGGTTAAAGAGTTAGATAGTTTATTGAGTAACTCACAACAAAAGGCAACCTTAACTGGCGCAAATAGCTATCAGTTAGATGAGCTTTTTACAATTGAGCCTGGGCAATTTAAGGTGAGCTTTAGTATAGCGAACTCTGAACAAGTTACTGATATCGTGCTTAGCTCTGATACGGGCGAATACACTAAGCTGCAGCTAAACCCAGCTCAAGAGCAACTAATACTTGACCGCAGGCAGTCGGGTTTAAAAGACTTTGAAGATGGTTTTGCATCTTTACAAACTGCGCCATTACAAAAAGGACTTGAATATTACGATGTTGATATATGGGTAGATAAAGCGTCGGTAGAAGTGTTTGTAAATAAGGGGGTTAGCTCTATGACCTCGATTGTTTTTCCAACCTCTCCTTATAATAAAATACAAGTGAGTGCTGAGCAGCCTTTGTCGCTTAGTGACGTAAAGTTAAACAATATAGCAATAGAAAAATAACATTTGAAGCGACTCTATAGTAATATAGAGTCGCTTACTTTTTATAAGGCTATGCGATATATGAGTAGTAATTATCGGCTATTGAGCGCCATTTTCTTTATTTATTTTATGGCATGGTCTTTTTCATTTTCATTTTTTCCTATTTGGCTTAGTCAAGAAGTAGGCCTCAACAGTGCTAAAGTAGGGGTCATCTTTAGTATCAATTCCATCATGGCTTTACTCGTGATGCCTTGCTATGGCATTTTGCAAGATAAACTCGGTTTACAAAAAACACTGCTTTACTTCATTGCATTTTTTATCATATTGATTGGTCCATTTGTCAGTTATGTATACGCACCCTTACTACAAACACAGTTTTATCTGGCTGCTATTTTAGGCGGTGCTGTTTTTTCATGTGCATTTTTGGCTGGAGTCGGGACACTTGAAAGTTATATTGATAAACAAAGTCGCTCGACGAATTTTGAATTTGGTAAAGCTCGAATGTGGGGGTCACTAGGTTGGGCCATGGCAAGCTACTTTGCCGGTTTATCGTTTAATTTATCCCCTAGTTTAAATTATTGGTTATCAAGCATTGCGGCGGTTTGCTTAATGGGGTTATTAGCCTTTGTTAAGGTCGCAAAAAATCAGCCCGAAATAGCGCCTTCTCGAACTTTTTCTCCCGTGCAACAGCTCAAAGCATTTTTTAAAATCGCAGGATTGTGGCGTTTAAGTGTATTTGTGATCGGTGTAAGTTGTATTTATGCGGTATTTGATCAGCAATTTGCTATTTATTACACCTCTTTTTTTGACACCCCAGAGCAAGGTCGAGAGTTTTTTGGTTATTTAACTTCAGCGCAAGTTATCCTTGAGGCTGCTGCTTTGTATTTAGCTGTAAAATGGGTGAATTATTTGGGCGTTAAAAACTCGTTGCTGTTAAGTGGTGTATTGATGGCGATACGAATATATTGCTCGGGGATTGTTAATGACTCTATCAGCATTAGTGTATTAAAATTGTTACATGCAATTGAGTTACCGCTGATGTTAATTGCATTGTTTAAATATATAAACATGCACTTTGAAGCTCGTTATTCAGCCATGATCTATATCATTGGCTTTCAATTTACTACGCAATTGGTGGCGTCAATGTTAGCCGTCGCGGTAGGCGTTGTATATGATCATTTAGGCTTTGCGTTAGCCTACCAATATTTGGGTTTGGTTGTGTGTGTGTTTATTGTATTATCGCTTTTTGCATTAAAGGCAGATGCAATTAAAACGAATCACGAGCAATTAGTTTAAATGGTAAGTGGTGGTGAACAATATCAGTGCGCTGCTCTATGAGGTATTCCATTGCCCAACGTCCCATTGCATGATGGGGTAATGCCATGGTAGTTAAATTCGGTTGTAATAATTGTGGAATACTGCCCCAATCATCAAAACTTGCTATACCAATATCTTTACCAACGATCATTCCTTTATCATGCACAACAAAGTAAATTTCCAGCGCCATGGGGTCTTGACCACAAATAATAGCATCAGGTTTAAACTCGTCTATCACTCGCGCTGCAGACTCTCTCGAAGTAGAAATCTCACTACCATCGGCTTGACCAATAATCACCGATTCAATGAGTAAATCATCGAGTGGTAAGCCGTGCTTTTTAAATGAATTTATAACGCCTTGTTTACGGCCTTTGGCAGCAACTATATGCTCATTTAAGTTTAAGAAAGCAATTCGGCGATAGCCTTTACGGATTAACGCGTCAGTAATATCTTCACCGGCTTGCTGTTCATCAGGTACTACACAAGGAAAGTTATTTGAAGCAGGAAAACAGTTAGCTAAAATTGTTGGTATTTTTTTTAGTTCATCAGCTACCACAACTTGGCGATGATACATTGCTGAATATATAACGCCCTCTACGCGATACTCTAAAAGGCTTTCTATAGCTCTGTCTATACTCGCTTGGGTTTCGTTAACATTGAGGATCAACAGTTCTTTATTTTTCTGCCACGCAATTTCTTGGGCACCACGAATAATATCAAAAGTATAAGGAACACTAAGCAGTTCATCAGCAATAATTGCGTAAATGTTTGAGTTTTTACGTCGCGTTAAACTTGCCGCACGATTAGGACGATAACTTAATTCTTTTATCGCTTTAAGAACTTTCTCGCGGTTAATATCTTTGACTGTTGGATCATTATTGACCACTCGCGATACAGTTTTAAATGAAACACCTGCGTGGACAGCGACTTGCTTAATTGTAACCATACTAGAATAAGACCCTCTGTGAATAAAAACAGTATAACAGCAGATTGCACTTTATTTATATGTTTTTGTTAAGGTTTGAGTTGTCGTTGTTATCTAAAGATAAACTTATTCAGAGGCTTACTTTTAAGTTATTGAGGCGAATTATACTCATGATGTAATTACATTGGCTAAACCTAGTAAGCCGAAAAGGTAATACCAAGCGTTGATATAATAGCTTAAAACATTAGCTCATCAGATTATAGAGTGAGCAGTCACAGTGAATCGAGTTTGATATATTACTATCTCTAATTGGCTCGCCATGGATCGCTTCGACTTTCAATGAGTGGAAGAAACTCGCTGACTTACCAGCTCACCGAATTTGAACCGCTTTATTTTTGATTCTTCGCGAAGTAGGTGGCAGCCTTTTTAATATGGCTAAGTCCTATGTTTTGGATACCTCAATAATTTCAGCTTTTCATACGCAAACAAGCTGCCAGCTGTTAAATAACATTTAATAGTAGGGGCTTGCTGCTAGCGTACGTTACAATTTAATGGTATTAAATGATAATTAATGTGCTAACTGCAAGGGAAAATCTATGTCATTGAGAGCTTTTAAAGAAAAACCAAGTGCAATAATTTTCTTTTTACCGCTTTTGCTACTGCTTTTAATTTGTATATCCCATTTTGGCGCAAACTATGTACAAATGCTTTATCAGAAAAAGTTTACGCAATCTCTTATTAGTAAAGCCGAAGAAATCTCCAGTGATATAAGCCAATCCATTTATCAGACAGAAGCCATTAACCCTCGACGCTGTGATGAAGAAACTGTAAATAAATTACGTATCCTTTTAACTAACTACCACTACACGCATGATGTTGGTTTAGTTAAACAAAATAGAATTATATGTTCGGCAAATTGGGGCATTTTAAAAGAGCCCGTTGAACTTAATGTTGATTTTTTTAAGGGCAATACAGGTTTTTATTTTGCGCAAAAAGTTGAGGGGATTTTTCCTATTGATGCCAAATATGATATTGCAAAACGTAACGGTATCGTTGCATTTACAATTCAAGATCCTTTTAAATATTTTGATCAAGCAAATAAGGATTTTTCGTTTAACATAACCTCTATTGATGGTTTGTACGTTTTCCATCAATTTGACTCCGAATTTCAGTTTGATAATGAATTTAACTTACTATCACAAGAAGTTAAAAGCTGTAGTACAAAGTTTGGCTATTGCGCTAGCGTGCTTAATAATCGCCCTGGGTTACTATTTTTTTCCACTTTGACTCTGACTGCAGTACTTTTACTGCTTTGCGTTATTAGTTTTTTAATTATTTATTCTTTTATCTCATACATAGAAAGAACAAATTCGATTGAATTTCGATTACGTAATGCAATCGCAGATGAAAGTATTTATTTAGAATATCAGCCAATTTTAGAGGTCCAGAGTAAGCAGATTATTGGTGTAGAATGTTTAATTAGATGGAAAGATGCGGTACATGGGCAAGTCTCACCTGAGTTATTTTTAAGTATTGCTGAGCAGTTAAATTTATATCCGTCGATGGCATTTTCATCTGTACAGCGAGCATTTAAAGAGTTGTCGCCTTTTGTTATAGAAAAAGATGACTTTAGTATTGCGATTAATGTTAACTCCTTTGAAATTCAAAGTTCGGAGTATTTACCGTTTTTAAATGAGCAATGCGAATTATATAAAATAAGCCAAAAACAAATAAAAATTGAGATCACTGAGCGTATTGGACTGCCACTAAATGAGTTGTCACACTTTGCTTTGCAGGCTAAACGTTATGGGTTTACTGTTGCCTTGGACGATTTTGGCACAGGTGTTTCAAATTTAGTTTGGTTAACTGAAATTAACTTCGATATCATAAAAATAGACCGCATTTTTACCCAATCGATTACTGATCCTTTGAAAAAAGATATGCTCCTGGCAATAATGGCACTATTCACTAACCTTAATCGTATTGTTATTTTTGAAGGCGTTGAAACGCAAGAGCAGTGTGAATTTATTGAAAAGTATAATAAATGCTACCAGGTTCAAGGTTGGTATTTTTATAAAGCGCTGCCTTTAGATGCGTTGAAAGAATTAATAGTTTAAATAAAGCGGTTTTGCGGAACCGATCATTCACCAGGCCTTACTTGAGTTAGAACACTTATGTCTGACTCAAATAATATGCTTTTTAAATAGTGCTGGTTTTTAGCTAAAGCTGGTGCTTCAAATTTAAACCGTAACCATAATCAAACCAAATATAGTATTTAAGTGTTGTAGCGCACAGAGCTGGGGAGCTTTATAAACTAGGCTTTAAATCTCGGCCTTTTACATTAACGTGAGGGGCGAGAACTCTGAGGCAACTATGCAAAATCCAACTCATGATAAAAAAGTAGATGATAAAAAATCTGCTGAAACACTAAAAAAAGAAGCGGCAAGCAAGCGCGCAGCTTTAGAACCTGACACGAAAAAATCATACAGAAAACCCCAGCAAAAATAATAGAGTCGTTAATTATCTAACCAGTTTTCGCAAAGCATTATTTGAGCTTAATTAAGGGTTGAGTGGCATTATCGACAGGTATATTCGATAAATATGCAAGGAGCTAGATAATAGATGTTCTCTACTATTTGTGGTTCTTCACTCGTTGGTGAGGGATCATATTCTTGTTGTTTAAGGCTACTGAGAGCGCTACGTCATTAGGGGCTGTTGATCTTTGTGGTACATATATTGATCAGCCCGCATTGGTAGCCACATCATCGTAAATGCTAAAGCGAGCATTGAATGATAATTTCGTGCAAGCTTTTCATACCGTGTGGCTATCTTTCTATATTGCTTAATATGGCCAAATGTATTCTCAACCAAGTGCCGATATTTGTACATGCATCAGTCAATATCTTCATTACCTATTAAACTGTTATCCTTGCGTAGAATAACGGGTGTCGTGTTGTTATCACGAACCAATTTTCTCAGTTTTTTACAATCGTAGCCTTTGTTAGCAACAACGACTTTATTTGTTGAACAATTTGCTACGAGTGACTCTGTGTGAACTATATCATGTGTATTTCCGCACGATAATTCATAGAGAATAGGCAATCCTCTGCTATAACCTAAGTATTAGTTTGTTAATTTATGCTGCATACAACATTGGCTGTATTAATTTCACATTTATATAAATCATTCAGCAAAACATACCCATATTCTTCGTCTTTAATTATTTGAGCTTTGGGAGTAGTAAGCTCAAATCAAGACGATTTGTGCATTTCATTTTCTATGAACATAGAATTTAATACCAACACCGTATTTTAATTCAGTAAAAATTAATAGTCGTACTCACAAAATAGCGGCGGCTTTGCTGACTTTTGCATTTAGAACGAGTAGATCTTGAATATGCTCATCTCTACCATTTTCAAAACGAGGTTAAGCTAAATATCAATATACTCCATTTACAATATTTGAATGAACTCAGGCGCCAGAATTCAATCCGAGAGTTGAGTTTTTATTGCAATATGGTTGCACTGGCGTGGCTATTTTATTCATTAACGAGAGATACAATGAAAATAATTTTAAACAAGCTTGTTATTACTACTTTAGCTGCAACTATAGTGATGTCTAATGATACTCGGGCTGAAAATAATAATCAAATGTTGAGAAAAGCAGTCGATATGCAAGCCGAGCGCTTAATGCAGCAGTACCAAATTCCTGGTTTAGCGGTGGGTATAATTGTTGATGGTAAGTCACAGTTTTATAATTATGGTGTTGCGAATAAAGAAAAGAACCAAGCAGTAACACAGAATACACTGTTTGAATTAGGATCGGTCAGTAAAACCTTTGCTGCAACCTTTGCGAGTTATGCTCAAGGCAATGGTACTTTATCATTTGATGACACTGTTGATAAATATCTACCTGAGTTGAAAAATAGCGTTATTGGCAGCACAAAACTTACACAGTTAGCTACCTATACAGCAGGTGGTCTGCCTTTACAGTTCCCTGATAATGTTAAGACTGACGATGATATGGTGCAATATTATAAATCTTGGCAGCCAACCTTTGCTGAAAATTCACAACGACTCTATTCAAATCCAAGTATAGGTTTATTTGGCTATGTTTCTGCATTAAGTATGAAAGTTGATTATGCACAGTTTCTGGAAATTAAAATATTTCCGTCGTTAGGCATGTCAAATACGTTTGTTAATGTCCCAGCAAATAAAATGAATGATTATGCATTTGGATATAATGCTTCAGGCGATGCTGTGAGAGTAAATCCCGGTATGCTGGATGCACAAGCATATGGCATTAAGTCTACTAGTGCAGATATGGTGCAATTTATTAAAGCGAATTTAGGGTTAGTCTCTCTCGATGATAAAATCAATACGGCCTTGAAAAGTACTAGGAAGGGCTATTATCAAGCGAGCACTTTCACGCAAGGACTAGCGTGGGAAATGTATCCTTTACCAACTAACTTGGCTGCTCTGTTAGCTGGAAATTCAGTTGAAACCATTACACAACCTCAACCAATCGATATTAATAATTCTCCTCAAGTAGCTTTGCATAATGGCTGGATCAATAAAACAGGTTCAACAAATGGGTTTGGCGCATATATTGTATTTATTCCGGCAAAAAATGCTGGAATTGTTATGTTAGCAAACAAATATTACCCCAACGTAGAACGGGTCAAAGCCGCCTATGCGATTTTAGATTCAGTTATCAGCAGATAACGAAGAATAAAAAGCCAC
This sequence comes from Pseudoalteromonas sp. SG43-7, assembly GCF_014164295.1. Taxonomy (NCBI): domain Bacteria; kingdom Pseudomonadati; phylum Pseudomonadota; class Gammaproteobacteria; order Alteromonadales; family Pseudoalteromonadaceae; genus Pseudoalteromonas; species Pseudoalteromonas sp. SG43-7. Next base: position 98,756 of record NZ_JACJEY010000013.1, on the reverse strand, counting down.
TCATTAGTTTAGTGAGTGGTGTTTTTTTATTTATTGAATATGACTTTTTGCCAAATTTTTTTCGCTAGGCATTACTTGAAAGCCGATCATTTCAGCAATCCTTTTTCGCTTTTGCTAGTTTGTCCCAGTAACCCGCTAGTTCGTAATGTTGATATATAGCTGTTTCAAACTCGGGAGTTATTTGCAGGTTATAATCATACTCTGGCGCATCTTTTATTACTTGGCGGTTGAGATCAACACTGATGGTTTTGTCGAGCCAGCATACTTCGCTGATCCACTCTGGTGGCACGAGCACTTTATGTCCACCCCACCAATTACTGGTATCGATGATCAGATAACGCACCGCCCACGTTGTTTCTTCTACTAATAATCCAGATACATGACCAATATCACCATCATTTGCATTAATATGATAGCCAATAACCTCTTTGCAACTTCGTAAATTTGGATCGGCTTTTTTATTATCTTCACTTTTAACATTATGGTGAGTTAGTTGTGCGCTGCGTGCACCTGCTTCTGTATGTGGGAGGTGTTGGTGGTCACGGTACAATAAATAAGGGTAAATACCGCCTCCCCAAAATCCTTCGCCTACCCAATAATAAGGGTAGCCATAATAATCGAGTAAGCTGGCCTCATTTTGCCGTGACACGGGTTTATCGTTATCGATAGTTGGGCTGTTTTTAACTTGTTCTTTACTGATCAACACAGGCAGAATTTTTTCTATCCAGTTTGGTTTTTGAACCGCAATTGGTGAGATCAAAACCTGACGGCTGGATAGCCAAGAACCTGTTTCAACAACAAAATAGCGGATCACCCATGCTAAATCATCGAATAGAAAATCTTTTTCTTTACCGATCACACCATCGGTAGCAGCGATAGCGCAATTTTCTAGATCTTTCATGCTACGTAACATAGTAGTTATCCTTTTTAATGGGGTCGACAGTATAAAGTGTTGGCGTGTTTTAGAGCTGATATTGAGGTTGCCAACTAGGCGATGATTTGAATGAACCGCTTTAGTTTTAGCTTATTTGCCGCGGTTGTCTGTGCGCTGCAGTACACAGCCAAATTAGCGAGTTAATTACATGAATGCAGTAATGACCTATGAATCGCTGCTTTTTATTATTGACACACAGTTGTTTTGAGTTCGATAACGAACAGAACGTTAGCCTCTTACATAATAAAGTGATGGTAGGTAGTGAAGAATACACTTTACCGCCGATGGTGATCGCTCCACTTAATACTGAGGATATCCTAATGGATAAATACTTTTCAAAAATACTATGTGTTGTTGCAATACTGATGGTTTCACAATTAACTGGTTGCTATAAATCCTCAGAAATTGCTGCAGAAAAGCCGCCAAAAAGTACGGTGGCTAACAATGTTTTAGATATCGATGTAACTACAAACGTTAAAATGGCTTTAATGAATGATCCTATTCTCAGAGCATTTAATATCGAAGTCATTACGAATAAAGGCGATGTGCGTTTAATTGGTATTGTTGATAGCCAAAGCCAAATTGACTCAGCAATGTTAATTGCCAAAGGTGCTGAAGGTACGCATGCTATTCATGATGAACTGACTGTGAAAAGGAGTTCGTTATGAAAGGATATCTAATCGTGGGGGTTATAACCGCTGTTTTTGCTGTTACAGCAGTTGCCCAAGAAGATGAACGCGAAGGCGAACACCATATGATGATGGGCAAGATGATGCATGATAAAGAAACATCGCATATGGAACCAAAAATGCGGCAAATGTTTTCGCTAATGCAACAGATCGAAAACGAAAATAATCCACAAAGGTCAACACGCCCTAAAGCGCAGTAGAATAAATCGACTCTGAGCCACTACTTTCAGCGCTAACAGTGTTGAAAATAGCGGCCTTGAGAGATGCACTTTCAATTTTTTATAAAGCGGTCATTTATAAATATAATTATTAGGTGCTAGGGCCGGTTACCTCTCTGGTTGAAGATTGTTTAATTTACAAGCTATTTAATCACCATGCTAGGTTTGTAATCTGATGGGTTAAGTAAAAAATTAAGTAAAACTTCCGCACTTTATTCTGGCTCTCTACCTACATTAATACTGCCTTATCTAAAAACCAAACATACGGATGTAAAAGTAACTGTGAAAGATAAACAGGCTCTAGCCCTTGAAACTAAAGTTAATGGCCTCATACCTTTTACGAGGTCAAAAATTTTAAATGAACAAAGTAACAGGTGTATTTCGAAAAACTTAGGTTAGAAATCTAATAAGTTTGTATTTAAACCGATTATTTTTATAAGGATAAAGTTATGACACAACGTGTAATTGAAATGCCAGACTTAGGCATGGGGACATTCCGCTTAGAAGGAAAAACAGCTTATGAATCTGTAAAAATGGCATTAGAAGTTGGCTTTCGCCATATTGATACCGCACAGATTTATGGCAATGAAGAGCAAGTTGGCCAAGCGATAAAAGACAGCAATATCCCTAGAGACGAGCTATTTATTACCACCAAAGTGTGGAATAACAAACTGAATAAAAGCGATTTTATCGCCAGTGTGAAAGAGTCTCTTAACAAGCTGCAACTCGATTCTGTCGATTTATTGTTGATCCATTGGCCTGCGCCATCAAACGATGAACCAATGAGCGAGTATTTAACTGAGTTATTAACGGCAAAGCAGCTTGGATTAACTAAGCATATTGGTGTATCGAACTTCACTATTGCGAATTTAAAAGAAGCCATGCAAACACTGGACTCACGTGAAATATTCACCAACCAAATAGAAGTACACCCTTATTTAACCAATACCAAGTTACGTGCTTTTTGTCAGCAGCATGACATTCATGTCACCGCCTATATGCCATTTGTGGTAGGTAAAGTGTTAAACGATCATACCATTATTGATATTGCTAAGAAGCATGATGCAAGCCCTGCACAAGTAGTTATTGCATGGGTAAACGCCAAGGGTATGACGACCATTCCGTCATCAACTAAGCGTAAAAATCTTGAAGATAACTTTAATGATAAAGCCGTAAAACTTGATGAAGAAGACATTGCGCGTATTGATGCTCTCGATTGCGGCGACCGTCAAGCAACCCCAAGTTTTGCACCGCAGTGGGATCAAGACACGTTTTAAGCGTGTTCAATATAAAGTGCAGTGAGTCTGCACTTTTTAATGCAAAGGAATAACTATGTTAACCGTTATAGCAATGCTGTCATGTAAAAACGCTGATGCAGCTACGTTACTTAGTGCACTTGATAACTTACAAAAGTTATCGCGCAAAGAAGTAGGGTGTTTGCGCTACGAGCTGGCTGTGAAAAATAATGACACGCAAACAGATTACATTGTAACTGAACAATGGGCTACAAATGAGCACTTTGAAGAGCATAAGTTAGCGCCGCATTTTAAAATGTTTGGTGAGCAGGCTGATGATCTACTTATTCACAGTAATATTGATGTGTATAAAACGATTGGTTAATAATATACCCAAACCACCTCAAGATGCAGAATTCAGCGTTTCACAGGTGCTTAATATCAAGGCGTTACTTTGCAAGAATGGCCGTCCCTTTTAAGAAGTAACAACGCTGAGAGTAAGTGCCTGTGAAACGCCCGAAGGGTTGTTTTAAAAGCGATTTATACTGCGTTATTGATTTTAACAATAGAACCACTATTATTTGCAATCAATGCCTTGCCTAAATCGCTTTTAATTCCAACTGAAACTCGCATCTTGAGGTGGTTTGGGTATATAGGGGCAGTGTTTAAAGCCACGTATTTTATATCGAGCTTAGCATGTTAAGCATGGCTTTAATCACGCCTTAGCAGGTGACAATGAGTGAGTCTTGATAACTTACCTAATGTACTGACCTGCGTTTTTGGGTATATAAAGTTATGCCATGGTATTTTTCATCGCTCACTGGTTATATCCGCTTTCTTTGTGTTTATGGCATCGGTGGTCAGTTTTACTTTCATGTAATAAATTTTTAAGTTTTTTGACTGTTGATACTAAATCAAGGAGTCAGTTTATTTATTGTCCAAGATTTAATTTCGGCTTGTATTATATCTAACTCGCCTTAACGTATTTGACTAGTAATCAAAAAAGACCCTATGGATACTGTGAGACTGTTAAATAAAAGTAACAAAGCTTAACGTTTTACACACACATCAAAAGGTCGAATATGCACACAATAAATAAAAAAGCATTATCAATTGCCGTAGCATTGGCTTGCGCATTCCCGTTACATGCCCAACAAGCTGCTACGAATAATCCAACAAATACGAATGAAAACAACACTGCGCAAGAACAAAGTACTTCCTTAGAGATTATCTCTGTAACAGCAACCAAACGTAAAACAAAGTTAATGGAAACCCCTGTTGCCATTACTGCACTATCAGAAGCGGATCTCAGGCAAAATGGCGTAAATAGTGTTAAAGATATTGCCAACCTAGTACCAGGGTTAGATATCTCCACAGCGACGGATCAATCAGCACCTGTTATCTCGATGCGAGGCGTACGCTCAACTAATATTACTGAGCTTGGCGATCCTGCTGTTGGTGTGCATCTTGATGGTATTTACTCGCCAAGAATGCAAGGCGCACTTGCTTTAATGTACGACATTGATCGTGTTGAAGCATTAAGGGGGCCACAAGGCACATTATTTGGTCGAAACTCTACAGTTGGTAGCATTAATGTTATTTCAGCAAAGCCTGAATTTACTCATTTATATGGCTATGTGAACGTTGAAGCAGGAAAATACAACAGCAAAAATATTGATGGCGTAATTAATATTCCAATTAATGACGAATTTGCAGTACGGTTTTCTGGCAAAGGATTAAAACGAGATTCTTACCTTGAGGGTTACTACGATCCTAACCAATACGACTCAAGACGATTAAGCGACGATATACTCAATGCTCCTGTTATCTCAGAGGATTCTTATCAAGGTATTGGTCAAACAGTCACGCAGAGAGAAAACTGGTGGATAGATGGTGCAGGCACTGATCCAGAGGCGCAAAAAGTTCGCCAATTAACCCCCGCAGAAAAAGACGACTTTTATAACAATGCTAATGAATACTCTTTTAGAATTAGTACGCTTTGGGAGCCGTTAGATGGTGGCTTTTCAAATCATACCGTTTTTCAAAAGTACGTTAATAACAGCAATAACAATCTCGATTTAGTTAACTGCGATAAAATTCGTGGTAGAAGTGAAGAGCTGGGCGGCGATTGCACAAACTTTTTACCCAGTGATAATACATATCAAGCTGTTGTGAATGTGCCTGGTAAGCTTAATTTAGATATCACCTATCTTAGAAATACCCTTAACTACGATATAAATGATGAATATTCGCTTGTGTGGCTACTTGGCTATGAGGATATGGAACGCTCTTCAGCACAAGATAGCGAAGTCGGCCTCGATCCTTGGGATGGGGCAACGTACTTTTTAGATGGCACTGGTGCTGAATCTTTTTCTACAGAAGTGCAATTACAATCTGACGAATACGGCGATTTTATTTGGATTGTTGGTGCTAACTATTTCCACGAAAAAACCACGACCTTAGGTTATTACGATAACCCAATGGACGATAAAGCCTTTTGGGATCAACCTGATCGCTCTACAGACGCATTCGCTTTGTTTGGCCAAGGTACATACGATTTAACTGAAAAATTACATCTAACACTTGGTTATCGTTTTAGTGATGAAACAAAAGAAGATAAAGGCGGAAAAACCTATCGCTGTTCTAATGCTGATGGCTGCGCCGTAGGTTGGTTAAATAGAACGGATCTAAATAATTTACCAGTTGATTACTACGAAGATCCTTCAATTTATGCGTCATACTTTGCAAACGATAATAAAGGAAGTTGGCAGCATCATGACTTTCGTGTTGGTTTAGACTACGACATTTCACCTGAAACGATGGTTTATACCTACCTTGCCAGTGGTTTTAAAGCTGGTGGAATTGGTGATGTATATGAAGTCGTAAATGATAGAACGGGCGACGTAACACGCTTTGAAACTAAGTTCGATCCAGAAGAAGTACTTACATGGGAGCTTGGCGCTAAATCGAGCTTTTTTGATAATTCATTAAACTTAAAAGCCGCGTTTTTCTACACAGATTACACCGACATGCAATACGCATCAGTGGGCTCAATCGGTAATGTAGAACGTTTATCTGTGGTAGAAGATGAAGATGGCTCTCCCGTTTTAGATAGCAATGGCGAGCCGGTACTTGATTTTCAAAACAAGCCTATGATTGCTTATTACACACAAAATGTTCCTAGTTCAACAATCAAAGGTATTGAGCTTGAGTTTGATTGGAAGCCTTACCCAAGCGGGCGTATCACCGGTTATGTAACCTGGACTGATGCTAAAGTGACGGACGATTGGAATACTAAATGGGATTACGATGCTGAGTATCTTTTTGATATTTCTTATGAGGAATCAAAAAATCCTGAAAATACACTGCTATCAACCAACCTTAAAGGCAATAACCTAGCGATGACGCCTAAGTTCACGGCGAACATCAGCTACACACATACATTTGATTTAGGTGAATATGGTTTTATCCATAGTTGGCTTAATGCGAGCTGGAAAGATGAATCGTACTCAACAGTATGGAATGTTGATAAACACTTAGATGATATGGACTTTAGCGTGTCGGACGAGGCGACAAAATACATTGATGATAGCCGAGATGCATTTGCAGTCTATAACGCGTCAATTAAATATGAGCCGCAAGGACAAAGCTGGTACGCAGAAGTATTCGTTAATAATGCCTCTGATGAAACTATTCAATATTGGAATAATACTAGCAAAGGAATTCCAAAAGGCAGCTTTGGCATGCCAAGGTATTACGGTGTAAGAGCTGGTTTTTCATTCTAGATAACCTAACCACAATTAAACTTCCCACAGTCAATATACCACTGTGGGAGGTGTACAATTGAAATAAGGATCAATAATGAAAACTAAGCTTATTAGCTCGTTAGTTGCAGGTTGTGTGTTTATCTCACCTTTTACATATGCCAATTATTTTAAAGATAATTTTTCATGGGGTTACGATAATACCATTTGGAATGCGCGAAGTGGCGACAATGGCTCGCCTTTTGGCTGTGAATTTTCCCCTGCAATGATTAACCCAAGCCAACAGGGGATCACGCTTTCATTATCGCAAGGCGCATGTGCCGAGCTGCAAAGTAATAATTTTTATGGCTTTGGCAAAGTGCAAGGCAGTGTTAAGTCAGGAAATACACAAGGCACTGTGTCTTCCATTTTTACTTACACATCGTGGTGGGATTCACCCGGCAGAGCATGGCAAGAGATAGATATTGAGCTTTTACCCTCTCTTGGAAACGTTGTTCATACCAATGTGATTTACCAGCCGCAAGGCGGCACTTATCAAAGCTGGGAAAAGGACATCGACTTAAGTCAGTTTGGGCTTGATTACAGAGAAAACTTATTAACTATTGGCTTTGATTGGTCTAGCAACTCGATTCGTTGGTACCTATACGACGCTCAAGGAAATGAGCAAACATTAAGAGTGCTCTACAAAGACAATGGCGATGGTCATTTAGCTGAAAATGAAATTCCCGCGTATGCATGGCCGATGGATAATACAAAAATAATGATTAACCAATGGAATGGTGATAACTCAACCGAAGGCTATTACTTCCCTGGTCAATACTATGGCAGCCCTTCGTGGGCGTACTATGATTTTATTGAGTACATTCCCCAATAAAATTAAGAAGTTTGTATCTATAAATAGAATTTAATCTCGAAGGTTTTTAATGTCTCAAATCAAATATTCTAAATTATTATTTTGCTTACTGCCCGTAGTTGGGGCGCTTACTTGTCAATATTCATTCAGTGCAGAGCGTGAGCAAGTCAACTGGCCTTATGTAAACACTAAACTTAAACGCGATCCCGCTGTAGAAGCGCAAATTGAACAACTACTGGCAAAGATGACCATAGAGCAAAAAGTGGCGCAAATGATTCAGCCCGAAATTGGTTATTTAAGTGTTGAACAAATGCGTAAATATGGGTTTGGTTCATACCTAAATGGCGGCAATACAGCCCCCTATGGCGACAAACGCGCTGATCAGGCCACATGGTTAAAATATGCCGATGAAATGTACCTAGCATCAATAGACTCAACGAAAGACGGTATTGCAATACCGACTATTTGGGGTACTGATGCCATGCATGGACATAGCAATGTGTATGGCGCTACGTTATTTCCGCACAATATTGGCTTAGGAGCTGCCCATGATGTCGACTTAATTAAGCGCATAGGCCAAGCAACAGCGAAAGAAGTCTCAGCCACTGGGATTGAATGGAGTTTTGCTCCTACTGTCGCTGTAGTCAGAGATGATCGCTGGGGCAGAACCTATGAAAGTTACTCAGAAGATCCTGAATTAGTTAGGCTGTATGCAGGTAGTATGGTGACAGGTATTCAAGGTGATATAGGCGCTGACTTTTTAAAAGGCAGTAACCGTATTGCAACCGCAAAACATTTTGTGGGCGATGGTGGTACAGAGCGAGGCGTTGATCGCGGAAATACGCTTATCGATGAAAAAGGATTAAGAGATATTCACAGCGCAGGTTATTTTTCGGCTATTAATGAAGGTGTGCAATCAGTGATGGCATCATTTAATAGTTGGAATGGCAAACGTGTACATGGCGATAAACATTTATTAACGGATGTACTTAAAAACCAACTTGGTTTTGATGGGTTTGTAGTCAGTGATTGGAATGCTCACAAGTTTGTAGAAGGCTGCGATTTAGAGCAATGTGCGCAAGCAATTAACGCGGGCGTTGATGTGATCATGGTGCCAGAGCATTTTGAAGCGTTTTATCATAATACTGTTAAGCAAGTGAAAGACGGTGTAATCGCAGAATCAAGAATTAACGATGCCGTTAGGCGCTTTTTAAGGGCTAAAATCCGCTGGAATGTGTTTTCGAAGAGCAAACCATCAGCGCGACCTGAATCACAACACCCGCAGTGGTTAGGTGCTAATGAGCATCGCACTTTGGCAAGAGAAGCGGTTCGTAAGTCACTCGTTCTGTTAAAAAACAACGAAAACGTGCTGCCAATCAAAGCGAGTAGCCGCATCTTAGTTGCCGGCAAAGGCGCGAATGCAATTAATATGCAAGCGGGTGGCTGGAGCGTTTCTTGGCAGGGCACAGACAATACCAATAGTGACTTTCCAAATGCGACCTCTATTTATGCGGGTTTACAGTCGCAAGTAACAAAAGCGGGTGGTGAGATCACTTTGAGCGAGTCTGGTGAGTATACTAGCAAGCCAGATGTAGCCATTGTTGTTATTGGTGAAGAACCTTATGCAGAATGGTTTGGTGACATCGAGATGCTTGAGTTTCAGCATGAAACTAAACATGCACTTGCGTTATTAAAGCAGCTTAAAGCTGATAATATTCCTGTAGTAACGATATTTTTAAGCGGCCGCCCGTTGTGGGTTAATAAAGAGCTCAATGCATCGGATGCCTTTGTTGCTGCTTGGCTACCAGGCTCTGAAGGTGAGGGCGTTGCAGATGTACTATTAACTAATAGCGAAGGTAAAGCCCAGTTTGATTTCAGCGGTAAGTTGAGTTTTTCATGGCCTAAATATGATGACCAATTTACGTTAAACTTAAACGATGCTGACTATGACCCATTATTTGCTTATGGCTATGGCTTAACTTATCAGGACAACATAAATGTGCCTGTTTTGAGTGAGAAAACCAGCCCTAAAAAAATTGTTAATAGTGACTCACATCCGCTGTTTGTAAGAAACTTAGCCAAAAATATGACTTGGCAACTGGCAGATACAAGCACAGAAAAGGTGTTAGCCAGCGGTGCATCTGCAACCAGTGGCGATAAACAGAGTTTACTTATGCAATCAGTCAATTTATCTTATCAAGAAGATGGCCGTGGCTTTAATTGGCGCGCACAAGCCGCTGTTAGCTTGAGTTTTTTAAAGCCTGAACAGCTAGATAGTAAATTTAGTGCAGGTTACCTTGAATTAAAAATGCGCATAGATAAAGCTCCAGAACAAGGAGCAAACTTGCAAGTCATGTGTAGCGAAAATCATTGCTTAAGGAATATTGATTTTTCATCGTTTTCACAATTAATGACAGACAAAAGTTGGCATACTCTAGCAATCCCTTTGCACTGTGGTGATAGCGGACTTGCTGAGCAAAAAATAACAGACGCGCTGCGCATTACCAGTCAAAATTTAAGTTTAGCAATTGCTGATGTGGTGTTGACTATAAAACCGAGTAATGACTCATTATCATTAACGTGTGCAAAGTAATACCCTATGGCTGTTGATTAACGTTTATTAATCAACAGCCTATAACATTGGATTTAATAATGTGAATAGTAATAACCCTAGAAGTCAGTTGTTCTGGTTATTCCAAAGTTGTGGTTGGATTGTCTATGCAATGCTGACCGAATTAATGATAAAAATACCAAGCGAAGAGCCATGGACAATACATATACCGCATTTAATTATTGATGTAGTGTGTGGCTTTTTGATCACTTTAACGTTAAGACGATTTTACAACTTTTTTAGTCAGCAAGAGCTCAAAGTTAAAGTCGCGTTACGTATTATGCTGCTTCTAATTGCAACATTACTCTGGACGCAAATTAAATGGATTTCCTTGCAGTGGTTATATGGTAACTGGTGGCTTTCAATGTCATGGTTTGACTTTGGTACATGGACGTCAGCCTCGTTAACCATGCTTTCAACATGGACTGCCTTTTATTACGGGATCAAAATTTATTTAGATAATCTTGAGCAAACTCAAAAGGCCGCAGAAGCTACCCATTTAGCGAAAGAGTCACAGCTAAAAATGCTTCGATATCAGCTTAACCCGCATTTTATGTTCAATAGTATTAACGCCATTTGCACGTTAATATTGAAAAAAGAAAGCTTGCAGGCAGTAAACATGCTTGAAAAACTATGTGACTTATTGCGCCATAGTTTATATACCGACCCACTTGAAAAAGTAGCTATCAAAGAAGAAATCGCAATGTTAAGAACCTACTTAGATATAGAGCAATGCCGATTTGCTGACAAGCTAGAGGTTAATATTAGCGTTGATGAACCATGCAACGATTTATTAATACCTTCTTTATTAATTCAACCATTGGTAGAAAACGCGTTAAAACATGGTATGCGAGCAGATCAAAAAATGGTGATCACAATTAATGTTGAAAAAACAAAATCCGCATTGCTCATTAAAGTTGCTGATACTGGTAAAGGCTTTGATGATAATAAAAAAACCAAAAGAGGCATCGGCTTGGCTAATTGTGAGCAACGCTTAAAATTAATATATGGTAATAGTCACCGAATTGAAAAAGGCAATGCGACTACCGGTGGTGCGTGGTTTTGTATCTCTCTTCCAATTAATGGTTTGCAATCATGATTCAATTAAAAACGTTACTCGTTGATGACGAATACAGTGCTATTGAAGGTTTGCGTATTCGCTTAGAAGCCTTTGCTGAAATTGAAGTGATTGGCAGTGCACAAAGTGTTGATGAAGCAATTAAAGTACTTAACGAATATGATGTAGATTTAGTGTTTCTAGATATAGAAATGCCAACAAAGTCAGGTTTTGAATTAATTAAACATTTTCAACCAGAGAGCTGCCCTGCGGTTATCTTTGTTACGGCATTTCATCAACATGCTGTTAAAGCTTTTGAGGTGAGGGCGCTGGATTATTTACTTAAGCCCGTTAAGTTAGCTCGCCTTGCAGAAGCCATTGAAAGAGTTATTAAAACCCAAAAGCTAAACAGAAAAACCGAACTTATTGAAGTGCACCAATCGCTGGTGATCAATGAATCGCAACCACTTGAAGTGGCGGGTAATTCTGACTATAAGTTTGAAGCTGAGAATTTAGTTATTCAAGATGCTAAAAACCCAATTCAAATTATTCCGTTTAAAGATATTTTATGGATTGATGCGGCGGGGGATTATATGTGTGTACACACACCTGCTGAAACACACGTAATGCGTGCGCGTTTAAAAGAGCTTGAAAAAAACACCTTGCCTGAAGATTTCCTGCGAATACATAAATCAACGATTGTGAATTTAAGCCATATAAAGCAATTTAACCCACTTAGAAACTCTGAATACACGGCTGTATTACAAAGTGGTAAAACACTTAAAGTCAGTCGTACCTATAGTAAAAATTTAAAGAGTTTGTTCAAATAATAAATATATTAATATTGAGAGTATTAAACTATAACTTTAACAGTTTGTATAATAGGCATTTGTTACGCTATCTCAGGTCATAATTTATAAGGATTTTAAATTTCTATGGCAAAACCTCAGCTTTTTTGGATTATTTTAATATTATTGATTACCTGTTTTATGCCTTGCGGTTTTTTCATCTGGTATGAAAGTGTGGATCCCGCATTTATCCCTAATGCTAATTACAATTTTATTTTACAATGGGTTTTACCCTCGCTGACAGTGCTGACGATTGGTTACCTTTTTAGTCAGTATAAGAATTTTGCTCAAGTGAAGGAAAGCTTAGATGAGCATTTTATTGCTGAGGGACGTTTAGTTAAGTATTTTACGCTGCTTTTTAGTCCAGTGTTTATTTACTTTTACTTTTGGACATTCATTAATATCCCAATACAGTTATGGGCAAATTATCAATTGGCTGAGTATTGGTCGCAAGAATATTTATTAGTTGAGGCAACAACATGTAGTAGTGACTATGAGCCGCACTGCGTAGAATTAAAGTTTTCCGATTTAGCAAGTGAAGAAACGCATTCAATAAGATGGTATTTAGATAAAGCTGAATTATTAACGCTCAAGAATAAAAGAGTAAATCTGGTCGGTGAAAAAAGTTATTTTGGTTATATTATCAATACAATACAGTGGTGATCAAAGCTTTAAAAGGCATTATTGTGATTTGTGGTGGTTATAAAAAGGCCTATACTACCCCTGCCATTTTGCAGGGGTAGTATAAATTGGTTAACCGCGATTATGCTCGCGAGCGTAATCAATATTGGGCCCTTTAGGGACGATTTGCGTTGGGTTGATCATGGTATGACTAAAATAATAATGTCGTTTGATATGATAAAAATCAACGGTTTCTTTAACGCCAGCAACCTGATAAAGCTCACGTAAGTATTCACTCAGTGCCGGGTAATTTTCGATAGTACGCAGATTACATTTAAAATGCCCAACATACACACTGTCAAAGCGTATTAGAGTGGTAAATAATCGCCAATCTGCTTCTGTTAGGGTGTTGCCCACCAAATAGCGCTGCTTGAGTAAAATACTTTCGACTTTGTCTAATGCAGTGAATAAGTCATTAAATGCCTCTTCATAGGCTTTTTGAGTGGTCGCAAACCCAGTACGATACACGCCATTATTAATGTTGTTGTACACCAGCTCATTAATTGCATCGATTTCAGCGTGCAAGTTATTTGGGTAAAAGTCTAGTTTATTGCCAGTTAAATCATTGAAGGCGCTGTTAAACATGCGAATGATTTCAGCAGATTCATTACTGACTATTTTATTTTGCTGTTTATCCCAAAGCACAGGCACAGTTACTCTTCCGGAATAATCTGCTTTATTTTCGGTGTATATTTGATGCATAAATTGCTTATCAAAAAGTGCATCTCCAGTGCTGTGGTTGTTTTTATCAAACGTCCAACCGTTATCTAACATATCTGGGCTAACCACAGAGACATCAATATAGTCTTCAAGGCCTTTTAATTTTCTAAAAATCAAGGTGCGGTGCGCCCATGGGCAGGCTAATGAAACATATAAATGATAACGGCCTTTCTGTGCCTTAAAGCCCGCCTCACCAGTTGGGCCTGCGCTGCCATCTTTGGTTATCCAGTTACGTAATTGTGCAGACTCGCGTTTAAACTCACCATCGCTTTTATCGGTGTCGTACCATTTATCTTGCCATTTACCGTTGACTAGTAATCCCATAATTGACTCCTATATCGTGTTTTAAAAGCTACCAAATTTACCGCTTTGGTAATCACTAATTGCTTCTCGTAATTGAGCTTGCGTATTCATCACAAACGGGCCCATGTGAGCAATAGGTTCATTAAGCGGATCACCGGCTAAAATAAGTACCCCAGCGCCGCTTTGCGAGCTAAATTTAATATCACTACCGGACTCTAAAATAAGTAGGCTGCCAGCCATTACTGGACCACCTTGTTCGGTGTTGATAGAGCCGGTATGAATATAAATCATCACCTTGCTTTGTATCAGAGGTGGGTGGGCAAACTCAGTGCCTACAGGTAATGTTACATCTGCTAGCATGCCATTGGCTGCTAGTTCTTGTAGGCTTGAAACCTGAGTTTGCTGGTCAAATTGCCAACTGCCAGCCAGTGCTTTTAGTTCAACACCTTGACTATTTTTATGTTCAGGTGCAGGGTGCTCAGTAGTATCTTGATATTTCGGTGCTCTGAGCTTTTCAGTGCTTGGCATATTGAGCCAAATTTGAAAGCCATGCATCCCCTCAATCGCATCGGCAAGTGGCATTTCGCTATGGATAACGCCAAAGCCGGTACTCATCCATTGCACGTCACCTGCGCGAATAGCTTTTTTATTGCCCATTTGATCTTGGTGTTCAAAGCCGCCTTTAATAATGTAGGTAAAGGTTTCGATACCACGATGCGGGTGGGCAGGAAACCCACCCATAAAGTCACTGTGATCGTCGGATTTTAATTCGTCGATCATTAAAAAAGGATCTAAATGCTTACCATCAAAGCCTGGTATCCGGCTAATATTTACGCCATCACCATCTTGGGTTGCATGGCTATTGAGTTGCTTTATTACTTTCATTGCTTTGCTCCGAATCTTGTATGGTATTATTTAAACACAATAAAATTAAACAACCATGGGTATAAATAGCACTATTCATTCGTTTTAACAGAACGTTCTGATTTTTGTTTTTTCGTTAGGTTATCCGCTACAAAAGCCCCGCGATTGCCAGACTGATGTGCAGGTCCCACGGTGCTATCAACCATGGTTTGCTGTTCGGTGCTGGCATTAATTGCAGCGCCAAAAATAATAATATAGGCGCTGATATACAACCACATCAACATGATCACGACCCCGGCTAAAGAACCATAGGTCTCATTGTATGAAGCAAACTGTGACACATAATATGAAAACCCTAATGATGCGATGATCCAAAGCCCAGTAGCCATTACTGAACCAGTTGTAACCCAACGCCACTTTGCCGCTTTTCTATGGGGTGCATAACGATATACAAAAGCTAAAGCAAAATGAAAAGTCGCTGCTAGTAACAGCCAAGTGAGTAATTTGATCACCGTATCGATACTGTTTTCTAGACCAACAATATTAAGTGCGATAGGCAATATACCAATGATTAATAATGCGATTACGGCGACCAATATAGCGCCAATAGAGAATAGAAAGCGCACTAAAAGCGCTTTGAAAAACTGCCTTTTGGTTTGCTCATGGTAGGTAATATTGCAGGCTGTGATCAGTGCTTGGCAGCCCTTACTGCTACTCCATGTGGTTAATAACAACGTGCTTATTGCACTAACACTTAACACTTTTTGTGATTGTTGGGTAACTTCAGACACCTGTTGTAGAACGATTTCTCGGCTGCTTGGTGGCAATAAAGTAATAAACTTACTAATCTGTTCACTAACATCCGCCGTAGAGGCGAAATAAGCATACAGCGAAACACAGGCTGCCAGTGCTGGAAAAATAGCGAGTAATGCGTAAAAGGCGACACCAGCGGCAACAAAGGATAAGTTATCTTGCGACATACTTTGATATACCCGCTTGCTGATATCCCACCAGCCCAGCAAGGGGATCTCGGTTGGTTTATCTGCTGTGTAGCCACGTGGTTTATGTGCCATATTTTATTCCTTGCTGATGGTTATTAGTCACTATTTATTAGAAGTTAAGGTGCAAGGTGCTTGCCAGCTTAAGTTGGCGTTTAATTTGCTTCTACAGAATTAATGGTTTTATCAATAAAGAGCGCATGAGTTACATATGGAAATAATGAATAGTATTAATAATCAAATTATTAGCGCATTAAAAATACAAACAACGAGTACCAATGCGGATCCTTTAGCGCCAGTATCTTGGCAAGGTATAAACTCACAAATTGCGCATTTTTTACAAAGTGCTTGGCAAATGTTACCCGCTCTCACTTTAGGTATAGCAGCAATAATCGTGTGCTATTTTTTAGCAAAGCCTGTGTCTTATTTATTAGTGAAACCTATTGGCTATGTAAGTGAAAGGCGGTTATTGCATGTTGTTGCTCGTCGCTTTATTAGTACTGTGATCATTTTGTTTGGAGTTTATTTATTTTTACGCTTAGCAGGCTTAAGTGAATTTGCCGTGGCGATAATGAGCGGTACTGGATTAGTCGGGCTAATCTTAGGTTTTGCATTTCGTGATATTGCAGAGAACTTTATATCGAGCATGCTATTAAGTGTGCAACGTCCTTTTCGTATTGATGATGTTATTGAAGTCGATGGCTGCTTAGGGGTAGTAAAAAAGGTCACTGCGCGGGCGACCACATTAGTTGATTTTGATGGTAATCATATTCAAATACCTAATGCGACTGTTTATAAAAATGTGATTAAAAACCTTACTGCTAATCCGAAAATGCGCGGTCACTATAAAATAGGCATAGGTTACGATAACGATATACGTAACACTCAGCAGTTAGCGCTGAGTTTAATGGATAAACAAGCTGCTGTGCTAAAAGATCCGGCCCCACAGGTGTTACTTGATGAATTAGGCTCAGCCACTATCAATCTCAGTATTTACTTTTGGGTTAATAGTGAGCAAAACAGCCCGGTTAAGGTAGCGTCGCAATTGATGCGTGAAATGGTTAATAGCTTTAACGCGCATGGTATTAGTATGCCTGATGATGCTCGTGAACGGATTATTTTAAATGCACCAAGTGAGCAAGCACAAAAGACTCCGGAACAACCCACTACGCAAGATCAAAAAGTCAAACCGATTGCGCATCTGGATGCTGGTATTGATGATGTGAGCAGTGATGCTGATGAAATTCGTGAACAAGCTGAGCGCTCTCGCGATCCCGAGCAGGGTAACAATATTATTTAACTTGCTCTTTAAATAATATACTTAGTTTAATGGCTGTGGGTTCGGCAATTTTATTTAGCAAAGACTGAGGTATCGCTCGAGGAGAAAGTTTTACTGAAGATAGTTCATGTATGGATTGGTTATGTTTTTACCATCAATCTACTGTTGCTTTGTTATTACTGTCGCTTATCTTCCTCTAGACGATTAATTACCACAAAGTGGTTCACTGTTTTTGTGGGCTGCTCGCCGATAGCGTATACTGTTGTGCTTGTAATTTTGACTTATCTATTTTGTGCTAACGGATCAGTTTAAATTTTACCGTCTTCTTACTCCTTTCTAAAATGATATTAAATAAATGAATGATATAACAGTAGCAACTCATAACGGTAATTTTCATGCGGATGATGTGTTTAGTATCGCCGCACTTAGGCATATTCTTCCTACTTTTAAACTTATACGTACCCGTGATTTAGAATTAATCGCGCAAGCTGACATAGTGATTGATGTTGGCGGCGAATATGACCCAGCTGCTGGACGTTTTGATCATCACCAACGTGGCGGTGCCGGCGAGCGTGAAAATGGCATCCCATACTCATCATTTGGTTTAATTTGGCAAAAATATGGTTTAGAGCTGTGTCAGGGTGACCAAGATGTTGCGCATGCAGTTGATGCCGGTTTGGTATCGACCATTGATGCGATTGATTGCGGTCATGTTGAAGGTGTATCGAAAGGGATCAGTCTTAGCCAAACAATTTCAATGTTTAACCCAACATGGCAAGAGGAAAGTGACTTTGATCGTTGTTTTGATGAGGCGGTTGAATTTGCATCGCGTGTTTTAACACGTTTTATTGCAGCAGCCAGTGGCGGCATTAATGCTAAAGCAATCGTCGCTAAAGCGATTGATAACGCAGATGATGCAAGAGTGATTGTATTAGAGCAATATACGCCGTGGAAAAAAACCGTGCATGCTTTATCGCAAGAAGCGTTATACATGGTTTATCCATCGCATTCAGGCAAATGGATTTTGCAAACGGTGCCTGTTGAACCGGGTTCATTTGAAGACAGAAAGTCACTACCAAAAGCATGGGCTGGTTTATCAGATGCTGCATTTCAAGCGCAAACGGGCATTGATGACGCAATGTTTTGCCACAATGGCTTGTTTATCGCTGGCGCAGAATCATTTGCAAGTACCATGAAACTTGCTGCTATGGCGTTGCAAGACGAATAAAACGAAGTCACGGTTATTAAAAAGGGGGGGTAAGCGCTGTACTGGCTTCCCCCCTTTTTGTATTAGTGCCTAAAGTTTTCTAGCAACGCTGGAATACCTGGCAGCATGCCCACCATGGCCATAACACTGGTCAATAATACAAACATAAACAGCGGAATGATCCAGCGACTCATATGGGTCAGCTCAGAGCTGCGCTCTTTACAGCCAATTAAGCCTAAGTTATCGAGCAGCATGGTCAGTGACCAGCCAAACGCTGGGTTTACTAACGTTGAAGCAAATACCACAATAGCTGCTGATTGCGTGGTTTTACCTTCGCGAGTCATTTCCATACCTGCCTCAAGCAGTGGGATAAATACACCCACTATTAACGCCACACACAGTACCGGTTGCCAAATGGCGAGATCCATTGGATAACCCCATATACCTGCAATTACACAAAAAAGTGCGGTTAAAATTGCACCAGCTGGAATAGGGCGCTTAGCAATCGCGGCAGGCACAATATACGTGCCCCATGATGAGGTGAAGTTAGACCCACCTAAAATAGAGCCAAAGGTTTGCCTAACTGATGCACTGAGCATAGTATCGTCAATGTTCATTTGCACTTTTTCAGTGCGTTTTGGGTAGCTGATCTTTTGGAATACTTGATGGCCTAAAAAGTCTGGCGACCACATGGCCACTGCCAGTATGGCAAAGGGCAATACGACTACAAAGCTTTCAAGAGTCGGCAAACCTAACATCCAACCGGTGTTTTCACCCCACCAATACATAGGGTTCATATTTGGTAACCCAGGGGCGGTTTTAAACTCAAACGGCGCACCTAAGGCAAAGGCCGTTAAACCACCAATAAGGCAGCTGAGCGGCACAGCTAACCAACGTTTTTTAAAATGTTCGAGTAGCGCGTACAGTAAAATAGTGGCCAAAATAACGATGAAGGCAATGTGGGTCATTTGAATTTGTTCAGCCCATGCAAACAGTTTCTTTACTTGCGATATAGTGCCTATGAATCCTAAGTAAAGTAATAATCCGCCGCACACCCCTTTACTGGTTAGTCGTGCCAACAAACTGCCGCCTTTACTGATGGCAAGCAGTAACCCTAAGGCGCCAATTAGTAGCCCGAATGCCATTGGGTGTCCGCCTGCTGCAACAACAATGGGAATTAATGGAATGAGTGGTCCGTGGGTTCCCGCTAAGTTAGCAGTGGGTAAAATAAAACCTGAAAACAAGATGATAAAAATAGCCACTATGAGTAACTCATAGCGTACGTTTTCTAACACAAAGGCGTCACTTAAACCAAGCGGTGCGGCAAAGGTGGCGGCAATAGCGCCTACCATAACAACTTTACCAATTGTCCCTGCCATAGCGGGAATCGTGTCTTCAAATTCGAAGCGGTAATCCCGAAAAGGCAAGTTAGGACGCCAGCGCTTTGGCTGCATAATTTGCAGTTCATGCTCGAGATAATCGTCTCGACTGGCAAACTCAGAGCTTGGTTTATGAAGATTTTTATAGCTATCGGAAACGGTTTGAGTATCGCTTACCTGCTCAGCTTGGGATGACGTGTCATCTTTTGGCGTGGTTGTCATGAATTCTCCTGCAACATTGTTGCTAACTCAAAATAAAAAAAACAGCTTGTATAAAGCAATGAATATTGAATCGATAGAATAAAGTAGAGGTTTATCAATTACGATTAGGCAAAGGTCGAGCATGACGGATTAAAGTAGCTTGGCGCAGGTATAGCCAGCAGAGAAGAAAATATTCAAAAGTTAATTTCTATTGTTAATAATCAATACCTTATTTTCATATTTGTTGTTTATTGCTTTGAAAAAGCCAGTTATACGGCATGCATTAATGAATTACTGGGTGCTAAGTCTTTAGTCTAATGGCTAGGAGCTCACTCAAAGCTAAGCTCTGTTTTATTCTGTATAGCCGCCAGGGCGACTGTCTTGCATTAATAGATCTAGTTTTCTTTGTGCTTTTTTATAGTTATCTAAATCGATTACTTCAATCATTTCGCATTCGTCTCTTACCATTTCGGTGATAAGGCTAGGATAGTGGCGGCAATCTTCAGGGCGGTCTAAATAAATACTGCAGGTATATTTATTTGCGGCGAGGGGATTTATTTTTGGGGCTATTTCAAGAAAAGGGCATTGGCTTAGTTTTACTCCCGATTGTGGGTCGTGCCATATTTGGTTATTTTTAACGAACTCAAAGATTTCGGGGTTAAATATCTCCCATAGATCAATCTCTTCTTGCGTGGCGCTCAGATCGCCACCACCGTATTTAATACAGCATTTACCACATTGATTACATTCTTTCATGGTTCGCTAATTTGTAAGATGGACTAATTCTAGTGTAACACCGATTTTTTTAGTGCAGCTGTGTTTTTGCAGGGGTAATTTGTCAGATGCTATTTTATTTACAACAAGGTCAATTTTGTTCAATACATGGCTTATTGCAACAACAGATAATAAACGCCACTTTAAATAACCTAAGTATACGTTATGACTTTATCAGTGATCATCTCAATGGCACTATTTGCCTTGGCGGCGTCTATATCACCCGGGCCAGTTAACCTTGTTTCGTTAAGTAGTAGTGCGCGATATGGGGCAAAAAAAGGCTTAATATTTGTGACTGGTGCTACCTTTGGTTTCATTGCATTATTTTTGTTTATTGGTTTTAGTTTGCATTATCTCATTGCGCAATTAGCCTGGATCACTGGTGTATTACAATGGCTCGGTATCGCTTTTTTACTTTATCTCAGTTATCAATTATTTATCGATGATGGCGGCCTCACAGCTGACGCTAAGCAAAATGCCCCTACCTTTATGACAGGTGTGATCATGCAATGGCTTAACCCTAAAGCGTGGTTGGCTTCTTTATCAGGCATTGCAGCATATAGTCCAGGGGCGCAAGGATTTGAACTGGTTACTTTTGCAAGTTTATATTTACCTATTTGTTGGTTATCACTTGGCTGTTGGGTTTGGCTAGGTATACGGCTCGGGCAGCATTTTCAAAGCCCAGCTAAAATGCGAGTGATGAATAAAATTCTTGCACTATTACTGGCTGGCAGCTGCTTTTTATTATTGATTTAGTGGTTTTAATTTACAGTGATAAAGTACGGCGATATTGCTCGGGAGTTGCCGCTACGCGTTGTTTAAAGACCCGCTGAAAATGCGCTTGATCACTAAAACCTGCACTGTGAGCGATACTTGCTATTGGCTGGCCTTGTTTTAGTGCTTGCTGACCTAATTGAATACGACGATTTAACCGATAAGCGTGCGGAGTCATATTAAAATGACGTTTAAAAGCGCGCACTAAATAACTGCTGCTAAAGCCAAAAAGTTTACTGATTGTGTTAATTGATTGGTCTTCAAAACAGTGCTCATTCAGGTAGTTCGCTACTTGATATAGCTTATTTTCAGGTAATAACGTTTGCTCGTGTAATGGCTCAACGCAATCAAGGTACGTAAATAATTGCACGAAGTAACTACTTAGCAACGTGCGCTTTTGTGCTGCGGTAAACGTATTTGTCATTAGGTTTTGGCACAAGATAACAAAGTCCTGATAAAGCTGTGGTAGTAGCACTGTATCCAAGCGACTTCCTTGCCAGTTTTGTTGCTTTGTGACGCCAGACTCGAACAATAACGCTGCTAACCAATTTTTATCTATATGCATCATGTAATAAGCCCACACTGAGTTTTGCTTTGGATTACAGGCGTGGACTTCATCAGGGTTCATTAATACTAAATTACCATGTGTTACTTGATGTAGACGATCTTCACAAATGAATTCACTTTGCCCCGCTAAAATTGCGCCAATTGACCATTGCTGGTGGGAGTGGGGAGCATAAGTGACTTTGCGGCCATCTAATACTTGGCGCAGCTCGACAAATGGTAACTCGGGGTCGCGCCAAAAAATAGGGTGTGTTGTTGGGAGCATACTATTTTCCACAATTGAAAACCTATTTCCAGTATACCCCTAGTTGTAGTGTATAAATCTACCCTCAGACTAAATTATTCACCAAAAAATCAGTGAGTAACTGCGTCACTTAGCTACATGCAATTGTGTGCTGAGCGGGTGTGTTTTTTAGGTATCACTATTGGTCTGTTTGCACCCGTTAGAGCATAACGCAGATACTTAATTTTGGTATTTCCAGTACGGCGGGTTGCCATAAACTTCACTAAAGTAATCAATACATACTCGAACATTTAATGGTGGCTGTCGTGTATTAGGGTAAATTGCAGTAATGTTTTGTGGTCCCGTTTTGATTGTTGGCGCAAATTCACTTAAGAGTGAAACAAGAGTGCCTGTTTTTAAGCTTTCACCAATTAACCAATCAGGGAATAATACAATTCCCATGTCGTTCAAAGCCCCGATAAACAGTGTTTCAGCGTTGTTAGATACTAAAGTCGGTATTACACTTTGCTGCTGCCATGACGAATTAATTTTGAATAACCAACGATTTTGCCCCGATGAACCGCGATAAATTAAGCCCTGATGTTGACTAAGATCAGCTGGCACTTTTGGTGTGCCATATTTTTTCAGATAAGCAGGAGATGCGGCTAAATGATAAGTTTGCAGTCCTAATGTTTTAGCATGTAACGATGAATCTGCAAGAGATCCGATACGAAAAATCACGTCAGCGGCATCAATATGCGGATCGATAAAATCATCGGTTTGAGTCAACTCTACTTGAATTTTCGGATAGCGATTTAAAAACTCACCAAGCCAAGGCGCTATGTGTTTTTGTCCGAAAAAAACCGGCGCATTAATTCTTATTAACCCTTTGGGTTGAGTTGCTCTATCTTGCAGCTCGTTACGTACTTCGTTGAGTTGCTCGGTCATTGAGCGCGCATAATCATGAAAAATTCGGCCCGCTTCGGTTGGCATTATTGCTCTTGTGTTACGGTAAAAAAGTTGCTGACCAAGGGCATCTTCAAGTTGCAAAATCACTCTAGAGACCATAGAAGGCGATACATTTTCATGTCGAGCAACAACAGAAAAGCTTTTACATTTATACACGGCGATAAAAAATTTTAACGCTCTGATATTGATCGAACTGAAATCATTCATTTGTGCAAATCCTGCAAAAGTGTTTCTTATATAATCCCATTTTTCGCGTTAAAGCTCTAGGTTATTATTTATTCCTTATTAATAGGAGATTTGCATGCAGTTTATTTTGATTTTAATTGTCGTTATGGGAGGAATGGGGCTGTCTGTAGAAGCAGGCTTATTGGGCCCTTTAGGTGGTGAGGTTGGAGAATTATGGGCCACATTTAGTGTGTTTGGTGTTGGTGCTGCTCTTACCTTTATGTTGATGCTATTTTTTAGTCCTCGCAATAGCCCGTCTTTTTTCAAACAACCATCATGGACATTGTTAGGCGGCGCGTTGGGGCCTGTTTATGTCGTTATATTGACGTTCACAGCACCTGTGATAGGTATTGCTATGACGATGATCAGTATATTGACGGGACAAATAGCGAAAAGTTTGCTGATAGATCATTATGGTTTATTTGGTAGTCAACATCGCCAGATTGACCGCAAACGGCTTATGGCACTATTTTTTATTGTCATTGCATTAATTTTAATGGCACAAGGTTAGGGGACGCTGATGACTATAATTATGATAATTTTGGCGGTGATTGGTGGTGCAACCTTGAGTATTCAGGCTGCCATTAATGGCCAACTAGGAAGTAAAGTAGGTGTTTTTCGCTGCGCATTTTTAACCTTTTCGGTAGGGGCGTTGATCACTGGGTTACTTATCTTTTATTTTGAACCTAGGCATGCGCTAACCCTGTTGGATGTGCCAAAGTGGCAATTATTAGGGGCAATGTGTGGAGTACCCTATATCGTGATAATGGTGTTTGCTGTGCAGCGAATTGGCACTGCAGTCGCAACGGTTGCGGTAATATTCGGTCAATTATTTATGAGTATGTTAATTGATAATTTTGGTTGGCTTGGTAACGATGTGATTGCTTTTTCGCCAAGTCGTATTGGCGCTGTAATATGTTTGGGTATTGCGCTGTATTTTATTCATGCAAGTGGTAAAGATACAGCAAAAACTGAGAGTTAGCCTTGAAACAATAAAAATTTGGCTGAGGTGATAACTTGTAACAGGGGGGTTATCACCTGATTTGAGCTGAGATTTTTTCCCCGCCTTAGGCTTGATACGCTTTAGAATGAATCATTTTAGTCTCGAGTGTATTAGAATAGTACGCTCTCGGCCTTGTATTTTCTTTCGTTTCGCTTTGAGTTGTTGTTCTTAGCCATGCAAGATAGTTAATTTGGCTGTAATTTCTAACAAAAGGTAATGAAAGAATAATGAATACAAAACTGTATAAATCAGTATTGAACTTAGCCGGTGAGCTAATGAATGCTGCACAGCAGCAAGATCAAGTTACGTTCGATTCACTCTATGGGCAGCTAAAAGCACTGTGTATTGAGCATGAAAATACTGAGAAAGATCATCCTGTACAGTGGGAAACGCTCGCTGATTTTACCGATGAGTTTGCCGATGCGTTGTTGATCTATGAAAAAGCATTAGCTAAAGCTAACGCCATCAATGCGAAAGATTATATGTCGTCAATTGGTTATGCGATGGCAACTATGCATGTTGAACTAGGGCAAACCGAAGCTGCTATCGTAAGTTTACAAGCTGCGCAGGTTAGCGCAAATAAAATTCCTGATAAAGCGCTGAAGGCTGAAATAGCTCAGCTACTACAACAATTACAGTAAAATTAGCTCGTTGATTATGTTTAAGAGGTCACAATAAATGGATGTTACGCTAGGCACTAGCCCTGAACTGATTGCGCAAGCGCATGCTATTCGCCACCAGGTATTTGTGATCGAACAAAGTATTCCTAAGCAGTTAGATTTAGACGGTTGCGACGAACGAGCTGTGCATGTGGTGGTAACAGATGGCGGTGCTTTAGTCGCTACTGCGCGGTTAGTGAAACGTAATTGACGGTGTGGCGTTATGGCAAGGATTGCAGTGTTAAAGCAATACCGAGGATCCGGCATTGCTAAATTGGTTATTAATGCCTTGTTATCACATGCTGGTAAAATTGGCCTTGAGATCATTGAAATTCATGCACATGCCTATTTGCAAGGCTATTACGAAAGTTATGGTTTTAAATATATTAAAGATGTTGAAATAGTTGGCGAACACCAACTTATTGAAATGCAATGCAGTTTAAAAAGTGAAGTGAGGTAACGCCGTAATGCGCGACGAATTAAGGACTAAGATCATTCAAGTTTGCGACAAAAAAATAGCGGCGAAGGGAGATAATGTTGGGCTGTCGTTTTATGCTTTTTTTGCCAACAAAAATGATGATCCAGAATTACTTATGGAAGCTGCGACATGGTGGATACAAACCCACCAATTAGATCACTTTGTTAAAGCGCGGATCATTAAAACCATGATTGAAAATAATCTGTAATAGCGTGTAGATGTTTGATTGTATATTAACCACAATAGCGGTTGAGATATTTATTTTAGTGGGGAATAGGGCTGGTGGTTGATAGTTGGATTGCCCAAGGGTTTGGTTTACTCAGCTTTGTTTTAGCATTGGTGTGCTTTTATCAAAAGGATGATCGTCGTTTAAAAATAATGATGGTGGTGATGAATCTAAATCATGCACTGCACTTTTATTTACTCAATGCTATCACTTCATCATTGTGCTGTTTATTTTCAGCGGGGCGTACAGCCGTATCAATGCGGGTGAAATCGGTGTGGATAGCAGCCATTTTTATTATTTTAACCGTGGTTATCGGTTATCTAACAGCCCAGCAATGGACGGATTACCTTGCGATTGTTGCCGCCTGTTTGGGTTGTTTTGCACTATTTTGCTTAACGGGCATCAAAATGCGTGTTTTGCTGTTTGCAGGATCGTGCTTATGGTTGGCAAATAATATAATTGTTGGCTCTATTGGCGGCGTGTTATTGGAAGCGACTGTTATTGTTATTAATTTATCGACTATTTATAGACTACATAAACAACGCTTTACTCGTGAGGCGCTGACTGAACACGGTTGATAATAAAGGGCTTAGCAAAGCCCTTCACAGTAAATGTTAGTTATTGTCTGGTTAACTCAAACATTTGATTTTCTGCTCCTGAGGTACATGTCCATTGCAGAATATTAGCATCATCGGCAGTTTTGCTGTCTGCGACGTCTAAGCACAACTCACTATTTCGGTTGATGATACGCCACTTACCAGAGCCGGCACTTTGAAAACGAAACTGCTGGTTATAGCTCCCTGTGTATGTCCAGATATTGATATTTTCACCCGCTGTAGTTGAATGCGTATAGACCTCTAACCCTTTAGAAGGAGCATTGACTGGTGAAATACGATGCCACACCCCATCGACTGTTGAAATATTAAATTTTTGGCAATCATTATTAAGCCAAGACCACTGCCTAACATTTGCCCCATCTTCACTTTGACAGTTAGCAATATCTAATGATGCACCACTGTGTTTTGGGGTAATGCGGTAAGTACCATTGACTTGTGTATTGGTTGGGTTGCCATTATTGCCGTCGGTATAACCATTGTAGACTTCAAACTCTGCAATTTGCGGTACGCCATTGGCGGAATGAATCACAAAACTTACTTTGGATAAGTTAGTGTTAGAAAAAGTGATTACATTTGGCACAGCACCACCGTTAGTAAGTGTTACACCTGTATCGTAGTTCACTAAAGACCAAGCTGTAATGCTTCCTTTACTAGCTGGGGTTTCAATTATTTTAATCGCATTTATGGTGGTGTTAAGGTTTTTAATATTGATCGTGCCCGTGGTAGCTGACGGTGACCAGTAAGTTGACATATCGCCGTCGTTCACATTGCCATAACTCGAGCCACTGGCTTTAGAACTGCCATCAACACCGGCACTAATAGCTAGATTTTCCCCTGCTGGTGTTGGCTCAGGTGTTGGATCTGGATCCGGTGTTGGATCGGTGGGTGTGGTTGTTCCACATTGACCATTTGATGTTTGTAAGCCTTTGTTCGCGCCAGCCGTTGCTGCAATGATGTTGGGTATACACTGTGCATTATCAAGTTGATAGTTATAAGGGATGTTGATTGTTGTGGTTGAGGTTGGATTAGGGCCTGCTGGGTGAAGCTTGTTTTCTTGTTCAGACCAATCGATATTATCCCAAATGTTGCCGCTGACTTGCCAGTAACCCATGTCATTTGTATAAAAAGTGCCGAGTGGATCTTTGGAATTTTTAAAGTAGTTGTTTTCGGCGCGCATTTTACCGCCAATTCGTGGATTCATGCCCGATGACACGAGTCCATAGTAGTAGTTGTTGTAAGCATGCGCTGTCGCGTGTCTTAGTAAAGGCGTGCGAGAATTAATATTTTCATAGTAATTGTGATGAAAAGTAACAGGGCCGTTAGTATCGTCACTATCACTTGAGCCAACGAGACCACCGCGTCCAGAGTTGCGCAAAATACTGTAAGATAATGTCACGTATTTGGTATTACTCTTCATATCGAACAAAGCATCATATCCTGAACTTTCGCCACCACTGGCCTCAAGTGTAACGTGATCGACCCAAATATTTCTGACGTTTGACTCCATGCCAATTGCATCACCGCCGTTGGAGGTGGGGGAGCCTGATTTTTTGACGTTTCTAACGTGAACATTTTGAATAATGATATTTGAAGATGAACGAATATGGATGCCTAATTGGTCAAAAAGAGCACCGCTACCAACACCGATAATAGAAACATTACTAATTTCTTTTAGTTCAATTAGATCTGGCCCAGTATTGCAACTATCTCCAGATACTTTACTGGTGTTGCCATGATTGATGGTGCCTTCAACGTGGATGATAATTGGTGTGTCACCTGATGCTCGGTTACATAAAGCCTGATGAATTTGGGTTCCAGTTGTTGCATAAACAACATCGCCACCAGCACCACCGGTTGTACCACCATTCGTTGCGGCAAAGCCTGACGCATTAGCAAGTGCACTGTTTCCATATATAGCAGTTGTTATGGCCAAAGCATGCAAAGAATATTTAAATAACGTACGTTTATTCATTGGTTGTTCCTAATTATTGTATGTTCAGATCAAAACAATCAAATAAATTAATTGTTAAAAATGTTAACACGATCAAGTCCTGTTTATGCTTGCACTGCAGTGCTACCGGTGGCATTATTGCGCTAAAAATGACTTTCTGCAATGCTAATTACTGATTGATTAGTTTTAATTTCATTATTTAGTTTTGTTTTTATGCGTTTTAAATAAATATATTTAATTAAAATTAACAGGTTAGGCTTTGTTTTAATTATTTTAAAAAATATAAAAATAATAACGATTTATTTTCTAGTTTTTATTATAGTGTTTTTTTGACACTTTAAATTTAGTTAACATTTGTTCCTTTATTGTTTTTTGATATGACTAGATATTAGCATGCTACGGGGCTGGTTCTAACGCAGTATAGATATGTTTTATGGATGAGTTAGTTGTTTATAGGTGTTGTTGTGAAGTACTAGAGCATGTTGACCTTTCAGAATTAAAATTTGTTTAATCTAGGAGTGATTTAATCGTGACAAGAGGTTTGTAACCTCGTTGGCTCGATAACTGCTACCGCGTTATTCTACTGGCGGAAGTAATCTGAGCTTCGGATAATAAATCCATCTCCAGCGGCTATTTTTCAATGTTAACTGCGTTGAATTTATTTGTAATAGGGCATGCTATTGACGCGTAAATTCTCCTTATTTTCCCTGAAAATTTTGGCTGGAGAGTAAAAGTAATATTAGTGATTTAAATCAATGCGTTAGAAAACACATGAACCAAAATTTAGGTTAAGCAACAAAGAGTTAATCGCACTTAGACAGACCACGTTGGCTTGCGAGTTTTTTGAATTTATGATTATTTATAAATACTTACGGTAAAAACTATACTCTAAGAAAGTGTTACACGCTGTGGCATTTTTTATATTTTTTACCACTACCACACGGGCATTCATCATTGCGGCTAATTTTTATATCTGCAACAGGGAAGATCTCACCATCGAGATAACGCCACTGGCCATCTTCTTTTATGAAGCTTGATTTTTCATGCAGTTGGCAAAACAAGTTTTGATAAAAATAGCTAACACAAAATTCAACACAACCAGTGTACTCTTGCTGATCTGCACTGATCACGGCTAATTTTATAAAGCGGCAACTATTAGCAAAATCGGCAATTTCTCTGAGTGGGTTTGCTGCTTGTTTTTCTTGTGAATAAGTTTG
The DNA here is from genome assembly GCF_014164295.1 of Pseudoalteromonas sp. SG43-7. Taxonomy (NCBI): domain Bacteria; kingdom Pseudomonadati; phylum Pseudomonadota; class Gammaproteobacteria; order Alteromonadales; family Pseudoalteromonadaceae; genus Pseudoalteromonas; species Pseudoalteromonas sp. SG43-7. Next base: position 69,235 of record NZ_JACJEY010000013.1, on the reverse strand, counting down.
GTAAATATACTTAGCATTTTTTAAGGCATAAGCAACAAAGCGAGAGCGCATTAGTTGCTCTGGGCTTGTTGCTTGTATATTGCCTAAATGCAATTTTTCACAGCAATCGCTATAGCTTTGTTCGCTGCCACATAAGCAAAGACTGTCAGTGAGTGAGGTCATAATTAAAATACGCTTTATTAAAAAACGGCATTTTAACAGCTTATTGTGCTAATGCTATCTCTGTAGCTTGTTGGGTTTTAGTAAAACAGTATAGTTTTGCACTGGCTTGATCTAACTTTAATGACAGGTTAGCTATTTGATTGTCTCTCACAATGTCTGTCCAGGTGATCACCGCTGCAAAGTTACCGTTATGTAGTGCAGAATTTAGTACATACTCTAAATTAACCAGATGCTTTTGCCTGATCACTAATAGTTTACTGGTATCAATAGAACATGAATCGAGTAAAGCTTTACTTGGTACGTGATCCGGTGCAATCAGTAACGTCCATGCGTTTTTATTATTGTAATGGTGTAACACCTTTAGAAGTTCAAAAGTTGCAGAGATCTCATCTTCTATCTGAATCAAATTTACTGATGCGCTTAAATTATCTTGTTGATAGCTTTTAACTGTTCTGACGGTAATTGGCTGTAACATAAGTTTCACTCACTGGTTGTTTATACAGTACTCATATACAGTAGTTTATACAGTGTTTGTGTGCAAGTGTTTTTTGCTATCTTTTTGAACGATTTTTATATTTATTTGATACCATCAGCTTTGGAAATGTGCATAAAATAAAATAATTTTTTATAAAACAATATATTACTTAGTTACATTGAGGTGGCAATTGATTTTAATGAAAAGGGTAGATTAGTCCCTTTTTAAGGTGAGTTGGGGATCAGGTGAGCAAACTGCTGTTGGTGTATTTGCTCATACAGTGTTGCTGCATAACACTGGGCATCTTTAAAGCGGCGGGTGGTTAGATGTTTACGTAAATCAGTTAAGGCAGTTGCTGCAGGCTCATAGCCTTGGCTACTGGCTAAACTTAGCCATACCGCGCCATGAAAAACACTAGTAGGTACGCCTTGGCCTTTGATAAAAAATAATCCGAGATAAAATTGGGCTCGCTGATTACCTGACATTGCAGCTAAGCGCATCCATTTAGCTGCGAGAGGAGGTTGATCATTTTTTAAATAATACAGGGCTTTATTAACAGTGTTATCAGGAGTATCAGCTTTAACCGCACTGTGTGGGGCTTTGCTCGGTTGGGTGATAAACGATAATACGTTTTCTAACTGTTGTTCTAAATCTAAGCCAATTGGCGAGGTATCTGTCATAGTGCCACACATATTATTGTTGTCATTTACCTGCTCAGTTTAGTCTAATATCAGGTTAATTGTCCTGTTATTCTTGAAATATATGATAAAATCACGCAATTATTGTCATCTAAAATGAAACTCACTTATGCTCGACGCGTTATTTAAAATTAGCGACCACAACTCGACTGTGCGCCGCGAATGTATTGCTGGTCTCACTACCTTTATTACTATGGTTTATATTGTGTTTGTCAACCCTGCTATGTTGGCTGAAGCTGGTATGGATCAAGGTGCTGCGTTTGTGGCAACTTGTATTGCTGCCGCTATTGGCTGCTTTATCATGGGCTTTTGGGCAAATTATCCGTTAGCTTTGGCTCCTGGTATGGGGCTTAATGCCTTCTTTACTTATGGTGTTGTATTAGGTATGGGCTATACCTGGCAAGCAGCATTAGGGGCTGTGTTTATGTCGGGCTGTATTTTCTTGTTCCTGAGTTTGTTCAAAGTCAGGGAGTGGATAATTAATGCTATTCCATTGGTGTTAAAGCAAGCCATTGCAACAGGAATTGGAGCGTTCTTAGCGTTAATTGCGCTTAAAAATGCCGGGATCATTGTGGCCAGCCCTGCAACATTAGTGCAGCTGGGTGATATAACGGCTGCCGGTCCATTGTTGGCTATTTTTAGCTTTTTTGTTATTGCAGCGCTACTTTATCGTGATTTTAAAAGCGGTGTTTTGATCAGTATTTTATTAGTAACTGTGATCGCGCTAAGTCTGGGTTTGGTAGAGTATCAAGGCGTGATATCTATGCCACCTTCAATTGCGCCTACTTTTATGCAACTTGATTTTTCAGCGGCATTTGAGTTGTCAATGCTTAGCGTCATTTTTGCATTGTTGTTCGTTGATTTATTTGATACATCAGGCACTTTAGTTGCGGTAACTCAAAAAGCAGGCTTAGCGGACGAAAAAGGTAATATGCCACGTTTAGGACGAGCATTAAGTGCTGATAGTGCCGCAACCATTGCCGGTTCAGTATTGGGCACTTCGACCACAACCTCATATATAGAGTCAGTTGCAGGGGTGTCTGTGGGTGGCAGAACAGGACTTACAGCTGTGGTTGTAGGAATGTGCTTTTTATTGATGATGTTTTTTGCACCTTTGGCGAAAATGGTGCCAGCTTATGCAACTGCGGGAGCTATTTTATACGTGTCGGTGCTAATGCTACAAAACCTCAAGTTTGTAAATTGGGATGATATGACAGATGCCATTCCAGTGAGTGTGGTATTACTGATGACGCCGCTAACATTCTCCATTGCTCATGGCATTGCACTGGGCTTTATTTCTTATACAGCTGTTAAAGTATTGTGTGGTAAACGAGAACAAGTAAGCATCAGTGTGTGGATATTGACAGCGATGTTTGTGATAAAATTTGCGTTTTTATCCTAAGTTAATACAAAGAAAAAGTGGTTTACCACTTTTTCTTTGGTGCAAAAAGCACGTCTAAATCATCTTGTTCTTGCTCTGCTTTTTTCTTCAGTGCAGTTGCATTGGAGGCTTTAAGGTCGGTGCTTATTGCTTCTAAATAACCTTCGAGTTCTTGGCGTTTTGTAGTTATATAATCGTCGCTATAAGCTACTGCTGATACAGTTGCGTACGCTTTTTCAAAGTATTGGCGTGCAGAACCGACCATATTCGCAGAGCGCGCTGAGATACCTCGTTTAATCTGGCTTTCAATATTAATTCGTAATTGGAGCTTTTCTAAGCGCTTGTCTTCAGCAATAAAAATTTGGCTGTCTACTTTTCCTTTACCATGCTCTGAGCGAAGCACTGCACGTACTTTCTTGATACCTTGAATAAGTGCTATTAATTGCTTGTCGTTATCGGGTAACACTAAGTTTTCTGAGTTAGCGGTGTCGATTGAGTTCCCTAAACGTTCATTGGCTTCTTTTAAGCGATTCTTTAACTCTTTTGAATTAGGAGATAGCTGCACCATTGCTGCTAACGCATCATGAATACGCCGTTGCAGAATACGTAAAATATGTTCTGACATAGGTATGTTGGCGCTATTTACTAGAACATCTTCTGATTCTTCAATGATTTTTTTTTGTTTGGTTAAGTCTTTACGGCGTTCTGTTTCTTGTTTCTCTTTATGCTGTTGTACCGCACTGACCCAGAGGGCAATGACAATCAGTGCAACAATCAACATAATAATAATAGAAACGATCATGGTTTAGGTCTCAAATTTCACAAGCTAATAATTATAATCTTACATTAAATATATGCTAACGGGATAGTTTTGCGCGGCTTATGTAAAAAAGAATTCACTTTCTCATCATTTATTACTATCTGCGTATGATATTTTTTCATTTTGCGCGTCAGCTCAAAAGATGGCTACCTCAAGACGAGGGATTATGCTAGCCTAAGCAAATAACCTTATAAATACGATTCCAGACAGCCTTTTTCTATTGTTAATCAGAAAAAACTTGGCTTGACGCGATGTAGCATTTATAAATAAGCAGTATAACTACACTAAAAAATGCAGCCATGAAATTACAACAACTCAGATACATCGTCGAAGTCCAAAATCATAAACTTAATGTTTCAGCAACCGCTGAAAGTTTGTTTACCTCACAGCCAGGTATTTCTAAGCAAGTACGTATGTTGGAAGATGAGTTGGGCGTGCAGATTTTTGGGCGAAGTGGAAAACACTTAACCCACGTTACCAGCGCGGGCACTGAAATAATTAATATTTCCCGTGAGATCCTTTCTAAAGTAGAGGGTATTAAGGCGGTTGCAAATGAGCATACATTACCTGATCAAGGTAAGTTGAATATTGCCACCACACATACCCAAGCACGGTATGCACTGCCAAGTGTGATCCAAGGATTTATGAAAAAGTACCCTGCGGTGTCATTGCACATGCACCAAGGTACGCCGCAGCAAATTTCTGATGCTGCTGCTCGAGGCGATGCTGATTTTGCAATTGCCACTGAAGCACTGCATTTATACTCTGATTTAGTAATGTTACCTTGCTATCACTGGAATCGCAGTATTGTGGTGGCAAAAGACCATCCACTAGCTAAAAAAGCAGAGTCGCTGACCGTTGCCGATATTGCCCAGTATCCACTTATTACTTATGTATTTGGTTTTACTGGCCGTTCAGAACTTGATAAAGCATTTAATGCGCAGGGACTTGAACCACACATTGTATTTACAGCAACTGACGCCGATGTGATTAAAACCTATGTACGCTTAGGTTTAGGTGTGGGTGTTGTAGCATCAATGGCGATTGATCAAATTGCAGATACCGATTTAGTGTGTATTGATGCAAGCCATTTATTTGAAGCCAGCACCACTAAAATTGGCTTTAGAAAAGGCAGCTTTTTACGTACGTATATGTATGATTTTATAGAGCGTTTTGCACCACATTTGACCAAAGAGCGGGTTGAGCGAGCGAGTTTACTACGTAATCAAGATGACGTAGATAAGCTGTTTGAAGATATAGAGTTACCGGTTAAGTGACTTTAATCTTTTGAAAACAAAAAAGCCGCATATTGCGGCTTTTTTAATGACTATAAAACTTAACACTCAATTATATTTACAGCTAAGCCACCGCGAGCGGTTTCTTTATATTTAGTTTTCATATCGTTACCAGTATCAAGCATGGTTTTAATAACTTTATCCAATGATACTTTTTGCTCGCCACTGCCACGAATAGCCAAACGCGATGCATTAATTGCTTTGATAGCTCCCATCGCATTACGTTCAATACACGGCACTTGTACTAATCCACCGACAGGGTCGCAGGTTAACCCTAAGTTATGCTCCATGCCAATTTCAGCGGCATTTTCTACTTGTAATACACTGCCACCGACAATTTCAGTCAGTGCACCAGCAGCCATTGAACATGCGACGCCAACTTCGCCTTGGCAACCAACTTCAGCACCTGAAATTGAGGCATTCTTTTTATACAGGATGCCAATTGCAGCGGCAGTTAATAAATAACGAGTTGCAATATCGCGGTCTATTTCTTTAATGAATGTGTGGTAGTACATTAATACCGCAGGTAAAATACCTGCTGCGCCATTAGTTGGGGCTGTAACTACACGGCCACCTGCAGCGTTTTCTTCATTAACAGCAAGGGCAAACAAATCCACCCAGTCCATTGCGCGTAGGGGGTCATTGCTGACTTCAATATTGAGCTTTAAGTACAGGCTAGGGGCGCGACGTTTAACTTTCAAACCACCAGGTAAAATTCCTTCGGTGCGCATACCGCGTTCAATACAGGCTTTCATTACTTGCCAAATATTGAATAGTTCATCTTTTATTTCATCTTCTGTGCGTAAGGTTTTTTCATTTTTCATCATCAAGCTTGATACGCTATAGCCTGACTCCTTACACATTTCTAATAATTCTTTGGCACTGCCAAATGGAAAGGGGGCTGGATTTTCTTCACGGACAGTGAGCGCAGCTTGTTTTTCGTTTTCAAATTCTTCATCGGTAACAATAAAACCGCCACCAATTGAATAGTAAACTTTACTATGGAGTTTTTCGTCGCCTTTAAAAGCAATGATCTCCATTGCATTTGAGTGTTTTGGCAAAGTTTTACGACGGTGGAATACAATCGCTCCTTGTTTTGGAAACTTTGCTTGATGCACTTGATTTAAGTGGATCACTTGTTCATTTTCAATTTTAGCGAGAATATCGTCTACTAAATCGGCATCAATGGTTTCCGGATCATAACCCGCAAGTCCGAGGATAACTGCTTTGCCTGAACCATGGCCGATACCTGTTTGTCCCAATGAGCCATATAGCTCAACTTTAATGCTGGTGACATCGGTTAACAAGTTTTGTTGTTGTAGTTCGTTAACAAATAAACGCGATGCGCGCATTGGGCCGACGGTGTGTGATGATGACGGGCCAATGCCAATACTAAACATATCGAATGCACTGATCATAATAACTTTACTCTACTTTTACTCAGCACGATTGCTGCCTTTGAACGGTCGCACATAATAACGCGTAATTGTACCCTTGTAACCCTTTGCAATTGAGATTTATACTGGTATGGCAAGCTGTTTTGTAAAGTTTTTAATAATGCTAGCAGTAGCTCCCCAAAGTAGTCCGTAAGGAGTTGAAAAACCTTGTAAAGTAATCGTTTTGCCAAAGCGATGAAAAGGTAAGGGTTGCCAATTGTTTACATCAGCGAGTGCGCTGACGGGCAGCAAAAAACTGGCGGCCACTTCATTTTGGTCTGCATGCCAATGTGTATCTGGGGCTAATACACCAACAAACGGTGTAATCGTAAAGCCGGTAAGAGTAGAATAATCGCTTAATTGACCGATGACAGTGACATTTGATGGGGCGATATTTAGCTCTTCACTAAGTTCACGCAGTGCAGTATGGCGTAAGTTTGCATCGCTCAACTCATGCTTACCACCGGGTAAGCAAATTTCCCCAGGGTGGTGATTTAAGAACATCGGGCGTTTGCATAGTAATATGTGCGCGCTGTTATCTATATCAATCAGTGGTAACATAACGGCACTGGCTCGTTGGGGACGTTGTTTAAAATGTCTCTTATCAGCTGGCTGTATATACTCATTGGCAGGCGCAGTTAGCTGAAAACGAGCCATAAGCTGTTTGCTATTCACACAGGTTACTTCAATAAAGGTAAGATTTTATTTACTTTATCGTAAGTTTCTTGGTATTCCAAATCCACTTGTGAATCAGCAACAATGCCGCCGCCAGCCCAACAATAAATATGTTGTTTGTGACACACTAAAGTTCGGATGGTAATACTGGTATCCATATTGCCACAAGCGCTTAAATAACCGATTGAACCACAGTAAATACTGCGCCGATGCGGTTCTAATTCTTCAATGATTTCCATCGCACGAATTTTGGGTGCACCGGTTATTGACCCTCCCGGAAAAGCAGCATACAACTGATCAACCGCAGTTTTATCGTCAGCTAACTGCGCTGTCACGGTACTGACTAAGTGGTGTACTGCAGGAAAACTTTCAATCGCAAAGAGTGACGGGACTTGCACGGTACCAGGTTTGGCAACTTTACCTAAGTCGTTGCGCAGTAAATCAACAATCATCACATTCTCAGCGCGATCTTTCGCTGAATTTTGTAATCGAGTTGCTTGTAACGCATCTTCTTTTTTATCAAGACACCGTGGCAGCGTTCCTTTGATTGGCTTGGTTTCAACCTGATTATCATTAATGGCAATAAAGCGCTCAGGAGAAATAGATAAAATAGCGCCATCAGGATGATTAATAAAACTTGAAAATGGTGCTTTGTTAGCTTCGCGCAAAGTACAATAAGCATGCCACGGTGAGCCTTGATACTGCGCTGTAAAACGCTGTGCTAAGTTTATTTGATAACAATCGCCACTTTTTAAATATCCCTGAATTCTTGCAAACTTAGCGCTGTATTGTGCGCGGCTCATATTTGATGACCAGCCTCGGGTGATTTCAAATGGCGAGGTAATTGGAGAGGCGTGAGCTAACTCCTGTAGATACATTGCTGATCTATCAACATCAGGCTGTGCGACATAAAACCAACTGTGCAGCTTTTTATCATAGATAAGTGCATCCAGATAGAGACCAATAGCTAGTTGTGGCATATCGATATCATCGATAGCTTGGCTGGGAAGTTTTTCAATGACTCGGCCAAGGTCGTAACCAAAATACCCGAGCCAGCCGCCACTAAAAGGTAGGTTAGGCTGAGTTTTACTGCTATCTAGAGTATTTAGCTGTGCTTTAATAATGCTAAAACAATCTTGTTCAGTTGCCTTGTCATCAATAAACGTGTGGTTATTTTTAACTTCGAGGCGCATTTTTGGTGCAATAGCAATCAGATCGTAACGACTATTTATATGGTCGCTGTTGGCTGAATCCAGCAGCACGGCATAAGGTAAATGGGCAAAATAGGCGAAAACCTCTAGGCAGTTGAGCGAAATGTCTAATTGAATACAGGTTTTTTGTTGCTTTATCATCTATTTTTTTACCCTGAAGAACTGGCTCGAAACGGGCTAGGAGGGTATCATAAGTTATAATTTTTTGGCAGCGTTTAGTGACGTTGCCTAAGCGCTGTACAAACCACCGTCACTGGTTTGGCCTAGTTTACGTGTTCTCACGTAAAGGTAATTTAAGGAACCCCTATGAGTACAATTCGTCAGCAAGACTTTATTGATAGCATTGAAGATGCATTGCAGTATATTTCGTTTTATCATCCACTTGATTTTGTTCAAGCGCTCGAAAAAGCCTATAACAAAGAACAAAGTAAAGCGGCAAAAGATGCCATTGCGCAGATTTTAATTAACTCGCGGATGTCGGCAGAAGGCAAACGTCCTTTGTGCCAAGACACAGGTATTATTACCTGTTTTGTGAAAGTAGGTATGGATGTTAAGTGGGACAAAACAGATTTAACCGTACAGCAAATGGTTGACGAAGGGACGCGTCGTGCTTATTTGAATCCAGATAATCCATTGCGTGCATCTATTGTTGCAGATCCTGCAGGTAGCCGTAAAAACACCAAAGATAATACGCCTTCGGTCGTGCACATTGATTTAGTGGCAGGCGGCAATGTTGAAGTAATGGTGGCAGCAAAAGGCGGCGGCTCTGAAAATAAAAGTAAAATGGTGATGCTTAATCCATCTGATGATGTGGCTGAATGGGTCGAAAAGACCTTGCCGACCATGGGCGCTGGTTGGTGTCCACCAGGCATGCTAGGTATAGGTATTGGTGGAACGGCAGAAAAAGCCGCAGTAATGGCAAAAGAATCACTTATGGATCCAGTTGATATCCATGAGCTTATGGAACGTGGCGCAGAAACCACCGAAGAGAAACTTCGTTTAGAAATATTTGAGCGCGCAAATAAGCTCGGTATTGGCGCACAAGGCCTTGGCGGTTTAACAACAGTGGTTGATGTGAAAATAAAAACCGCACCGACTCATGCGGCCTCAAAACCTGTGGTTATGATCCCAAATTGTGCGGCGACTCGCCATGTACATTTCACATTAGATGGTTCAGGTCCTGCAAACTTAAAAGCGCCAAAACTTGAAGATTGGCCAGAAGTCACATTTGAAGTGGGTGAGGGTACGCGTCGTGTTGACTTAAATACGCTAACTAAAGAAGATACGCATGAATGGAAAATGGGCGAAACAGTATTACTGTCAGGGACTATATTAACTGGTCGTGATGCAGCGCATAAACGTCTGCAAGATATGATCAATTCTGGTGAAGGGTTACCAGCAGGTGTTGATTTTGACAATAAGTTTATTTACTACGTTGGCCCAGTTGACGCGGTACGTGATGAAGCAGTGGGCCCTGCAGGTCCTACAACAGCAACTCGGATGGATAAATTCACTGACATGATGCTAGAAAAAACTGGCATAATTGGCATGATTGGTAAAGCGGAACGTGGCCCTGCAACAGTTGAGTCTATCAAAAACAATAAATCTGTGTATTTGATGGCCGTAGGTGGAGCAGCTTACTTAGTATCTAAAGCAATCAAAAAAGCCCGTGTAGTGGCATTTGAAGATTTAGGTATGGAAGCTATCTATGAATTTGAAGTAGAAGATATGCCAGTCACTGTCGCAGTGGATAGTGAAGGCGCAAATGCGCATACCCAAGGCCCAGCAATTTGGAAAGCTAAAATTGCAGAGTTAGACGCTAAGTTAAAATAAGTATTCGCTTTATTATGCGGTATTTGAGTCTTCTCAGATACCGCTTATCAGCTCTGACCAGTTGGATGTAAACCACCTAATCTCCCGCAAACACCCATCATTACTCTCTTGTTGCTGTTTATTGCCTTGTAATTTAAACTTTACAATAATATTCAAATTGACGTTCACGTAAACGTTATCATGCTATATTTTTAGTTAAGTTAATTAGCTATTCTAAAAAGTAACTTTTTTTGAATTTAAAATGTTTAAAATTGCGATAAATTAGCTTATTTATTACAGCGTCTTATATTGATAGGTTTTATCATCTCATATAGTGGCAAGCTGTAATATGAAGTGGTAGAGTCTCGGCAATTTCAGCGTGCATACCCTCTCACGGGTTACAAATTTCGGAGTAAGATAAAGTGGCTGTGTTCAATCGAGTTGATTTTGATAACCACGAACAAGTGGTTTTTTGTTCAGATAAAGAATCAGGCCTTCGTGCAATTATTGCCGTTCATAATACTAATTTAGGTCCTGCTGTTGGTGGTTGCAGAATGTGGGATTACGCAAGTGATGACGACGCTGTTGTCGATGCGCTTCGTTTATCAAAGGGTATGACCTACAAAAATGCGGTAGCACGTTTACCATTTGGTGGTGGTAAATCTGTGATCATTGGTAATGCCAAAGAAATTAAGTCTGAACAGTTATTCCGTGCATTTGGTCGCCAATTAGAGCGCTTAAATGGTAGTTACTATTCTGCTGAAGATGTAAACATCACCTGTGATGATGTGGCTATTATGAATAAAGAAACTAACTATGTATTAGGCCTTGAAGGTAAAAGTGGTAACCCATCACCATTTACAGCGTATGGCACATTTTTAGGAATTAAAGCGGCGTTACAACATCAACGTGGTCACCAAGACTTGAGTGGCATTAAAGTGGCAGTACAAGGCTTAGGCGCTGTTGCTTATGGCTTATGTAAACATTTGCATGACGCGGGTGCGACCTTGTTTGTAACTGATATCAACCAAGTGGCAATTGATCGAGTCGTGAATGATTTTACTGCGACTGCTGTAGGCATTGATGAAATATACGACCTTGATGTCGATGTATATGCACCGTGTGCACTTGGTGCAACAGTAAATGATGCGACTATTCCACGCATTAAAGCGACAATTATTGCTGGTTGTGCAAATAACCAATTAGCCGAGTCTCGCCACGGTGAGATCATTCGTGAAAAAGGTATTTTATACGCACCAGATTATGTGATTAACGCAGGTGGTATTATTAATGTTTATTATGAAACAGCGCCAGAAGGTTACAGTGCTGAGGCATCAAATAAACATGTTGAGGGGATTTTCAAAACCTTAACTGAAATTTTTTCGCGAAGTGAGAAAGAGCAAAAATCAACGCATTTGATCGCAGACGAACTCGCACAAGAGATAATCGAAAACGGTTTATAATAAACGCGTTTAGGCGTGCAATTGCACGCCTTTACATTATTCAGTAAATCCCTCACGATACGGTCATCCTGACTTGTATAGTTTTCTAAAGATATGACGCCCATCGATTTAGCCACATGGCCACGCCAACAACATTTCTCACTGTTTAAAGAGTTTACGCAACCTTATTTTAATGTATGTGTACAATTAGATATGGGGGCGCTGTATCAGTATTGTAAATCACAGCAATGCTCTTTTTTTCATGCCTATATCTATGCGACATTGCAGGCAAGCAATGCTTATCAACCAATGTTACTGAGGATCATTGACGGTGTACCTTGGCAACTAGCTGCTCAACGTGCCAGTGTTGTAGAGCTTGCTGATGATGATACCTTTAGGTTTAGCTATTTTTCACAACAAGCTACGTTTAACGACTTTCAAGTGCATGCAAATAAAGTTAGCTTAGCTGCAAAGCAACAGCCATTATTCTCAACTGCTTTTGCGCAAACCGAAGGTCAGACTGATTTGATCCATATTTCGGTTTTACCGTGGTTGAACTTTACAAGCTTCTCTCACGCACATACACAAGGTAATCATTTCGGCATTCCTAAATTAGTGTTTGGACAGTTTGATGCGCAAAAGGGGACATTGCCTATCTCAATAGATGTGCACCATGCATTGATGGATGGTTTACATGTAGCGAAGTTTATTGACCAGCTGCAGCAAAGCATAGACGCTCTGTGTGCTTAGCGTAGTCGTAAACGAATTGTGTTATTTAGTTAATGAAAATAAAACTCAGACTATGTTAGTATAATTCCTATACAAAAAATATAATGATAATTAACTACTAGTAAATCATTATCTATTTAATTTGCGTTAATGCTAAGTTGTTAGCTCGCCATAATTACGAAGGCGTTTAGTATAATGATTCGTTTAGGTCTTTGCTTTTTCTTTTTTGTTGTTTTTAGCAGCTTTGCTGCTGAGCAAACCCGTTTACCTCTTAATGACTACTTTGCCGAAACTTGGAATACCCGTTCTGGTTTGCCTCACAATAGTATCAATAGTGTGGTGCAAACAAATGATGGCTATATATGGATTGCCACATGGGAAGGATTAGCCCGATTTAATGGCCGTGAGTTTAAACTATTTACACGCACGGAAATAACTGGTTTACCAGATTCTGGTTTACGTAGTTTAGCCCCACAAGCTGATGGCGGTTTATATATCGTGGGTGCCCGAGGTGGGATCAGTCATTTATATCAAGGGCAATGGCACGCTAAGCCTAATGCCACTGCGATGGTAAATCATGTATTAAAAACACCTTCCGATGAAACTTGGTTAGCTCTTGAGGGCCAAGGTGTTGTATATCGAGAGTTTGATAGTGCGCCGGACACGGCGATTTTAGAAAACTTCAGTGCTTATCGCCTAATAGAAGACAAAGCCGGTATGATTTGGGCTGCAACCAGCAAAGGCTTGTATCAAATTAATAATAAAACAGCGCGATTAATTACTCCCGATTCAGGTTTACCACAAAGTCCAATATACACCTTGTATTTGACCCGCCAAGGTGAACTCATTGTAGGCAGTGAACAAGGCGCATGGAAGCAGGTGAACAACCGTTTTGTCAGTATTCATGCTCAGCTTAAAGATGAGGCTATCTCAAGTATTTTACAAGATGATCATGATGATCTTTGGTTTGGTACGATCAATAAAGGGGTGTTTCGATTAAGCCCGTTAGGACTTGAACAACTTGATGCTGACGCTGGTTTACCAGCCAATCGGATTTTATCGCTATTACAAGATCGTGAAAATAGTATTTGGGTTGGCACAAATGGCGGTTTGTACCGATTGCGTGAAGCTGCTTTTTCAACTTGGACCACAAAACGCGGTTTAACAGGGGACTATGTTCGCACCGTGCTGTCCCATTCAGATGGTAGCTTATGGGTAGGCGGCAGCCTAGGTTTAAACCGTATTGAAGATAATAAAGTAAACACATTCCCTGCTGCTTATGGGAATGATTCGTTATCGGTTTTAAGTTTAGCTGAGGATGCGCAAGGACATATTTGGCTAGGGACTTATACATCAGGTTTGATGAGGATTATCAATGGTAAAGCTTATCCTGTTCTAGATCGTAAAAATGGCTTAGCCAGCAATGAGGTCAGGGCGTTATTATTTGATAGTGCAGGGCGCTTATGGGTAGGAACCGCAGCAGGATTGACACGAATAGATGTGGATGGATCACTGAAGCAGTTTTCAAGTGTAGATGGTTTACCTGGTGATTTTATTATAGCCCTTAGCGAAGACAATTATGGCAATGTATGGATTGGAACTGGCGTTGGGGTGGCTTTTTTTAGCCCAAGTTTAGAAAAGTTTACGGCTAAAGTATTTCCAGCCCATTTTGATGCTGAATATGCTTTTGGTTTTTATGCTGAATCTGAATATATCTGGATGGCGACAGACCGTGGTCTTGTCCGGTGTCATATCCCAACCGGAGAGATGAGTATTCTTGGGCGTGAACAAGGCTTGCCAGTTGATAAGCTGTTTCAAGTTGTGGCACAGGGAGATTCGTTTTGGTTATCTAGTAATCGCGGTGTGATCCAAGTTAATCAACAGCAAGTCAAACAGCGACTCGCCCAGTTAGCACAAAATAATACGTTGCCAATCCAGTATCAGCTATATGATGAAGGAGACGGCATGCTTAGCGCCCAGGCTAATGGCGGGTCTAATCCTGCTGCGGTGTTGCATAAAGATGGCAGTATTTGGATTGCTACAGCGCAAGGGGCAAGTACTATCGTCCCTGAACGATTAAAGCAAGCTACAAAGAAGACATTACCGACAATTATTGAGGCCATGTATGTAGATGGCAAAATGACCCCCTTAGTGCAGCAAGATGAGGAAATCATTTTACCGCTGGGTGTTTCGCGGCTCTCTTTTCATTATGCGGGCTTAAGTTTTATTATGCCCCATCGATTGAATTATCAGACCCAATTGGCTGGCTATAACAATGTGTGGGTTAACCGTAATCAACTCAGTATTACAGAATATACTAACTTACCACCGGGCAAGTACACGTTCAAAGTACGTTCTGGCTACCCTAATGGGCAATGGCAAGATAATGATAAAACCTTAACGTTTGTGATCCAGTCATATTTCTGGCAAAAAACTACTTTTAAGATCATGGTTTTTATCGGTTTATTAGCATTGGTCTACGGGCTTTATAGATACCGACTTTATCATTATAAAAAAATAGAAATCGAGCTGATCAAGCGGGTTGAGCAACAAACTAATGATCTACAACAACAAACAGATGCCTTTGCTCATCAAGCAACCCATGATCAACTAACTGATTTGCCAAATCGTCGTGCCTTTGATTGTTGGCTCGCGGATAATTTTGCTGACTTTAAGCAACATGATTCACCTCTGGCTATTGCGATTATGGATATTGACCATTTTAAGCGAATTAATGACGGGTGGTCACATATTGTTGGCGACCGTGTAATTTGCGTAGTTGCTCATATACTAGGAGAGCTCAATGAGAGTGATGATAGTCAAGTTGCTCGCTGGGGAGGTGAAGAATTTACATTACTATTCCCTCATAAAACCGCGCAACAAGCCGCTCAATTATGTGAAGAATTACGTGTGCAAATTGCAAACTACGATTTTTCAAACATAGCTAGCGGGTTATCGGTAACGGTTAGTTTTGGAGTCGCAGATTCATTGGCAGTTAATGACTATGACAGGTTACTGGCGCAAGCTGACCAAGCGCTTTATCAAGCAAAAAGTAATGGGCGAAATCGAGTCGAAATAAATAAAATATAAAGATTAAAATGTGAAGTGAAAAGGTTATTAAAAAATTCTTTGACTGTTATCCTTCGTAGTTAAATTACTTACTATGAATACTTTAACTTTACTTATTGCTAATGTTATTTTCTATATTAAATGGACAGTCGATTTTATACATTAATTGCTATAAAAACAAACAATCCAGTTGGTTGTGGGGGATAAATAGACAATTCATCTTATGTTCAGATACTTAAGCCCCTGATTTGGGATTGTATTGTTGCGTTATAAGCAAGTGCTTCGGTATACTTCACATGAGCCTAATCTGGGTAAAAATAATAAATACATGGAGTTTAAATGTTAAGAAAATCTGCTATTGCACTTGCTATTTCATCTAGTTTTTTCCTTTCTGGTTGCCTAGAAGTTGAAGATAATAATGACGATATCGTAGCTGCTATTGAAAATAATACTGATGCTCAAGCTGAGCTAAAAAGTGTAACTTTAACTGGATCAGTTAAACACTTATTAACAGGTGAGTCTGTTAATAATGCCCAAGTATCAATTAAAATTGGTAATGACTGGAGCGAGCCTGTCGCTGTTTCAAACGGTTTATTTGAATTAAATGAGCTTCCAAAAAACTCTGACTTTGTTCTGCTTGTCTCCAGTGCTGATGGTTCTTTTCAGGAGCGTGCTTTTTACGGTAAAACGAATTACGGTATAGCTCAATTGGGAAGTTTAGAAGTTTCAAGTGCTGAAACTGTGCAGTTTGAAGTACTGCTTAATGGTGAAAATACACCTGTAGCAGGGCTTGAATTTAGTTACAGTATTTCCACTGCATTTAATATGTACAATGAATTTTCGAATCGTAATGAACATTTTATTCGTTCTACCTATAATGCAGATACTGGTATGTACTCTATTGCTAAAGTAGCCGGTTTTACTGATCTGCTATCAATGGACCTTGATGTTGACAATGATGCTGTTGATGATTTTAGTTATAACAATCAGTCAGACAGTATTAGCCAAATTAATATAAGCGAGTTAACCAACGGAAATACTTTGTATGTTTCTAAAACAGCTGAAAACGCAAAGTTTGAAGTCCGTGTTTCAGTAATTAATGAACTTGGTAATACATTTGATAATTTGAACTTTGTTTCATTAAAAAATCTTACTAAAGGAACGCCAGCAACTTTCGATGCTGATAGTAAAGAGTATATTTTTGAATATAATGGTAGTTCAAAGATGAAACTACTTTTACCTAGTTTCGTAGATAGTTCAGGTAATCGCTATGATACAGGTGAAGTAAATCTTTATGCTACAAATGGTGGGGTGTCAGTTACTAACTCAAGCTTTAATAATTTAAATCGTTTTTATGAACTAGACGATGGTGTTTTATCACTAGTAATAAAGCCAAGAGTATCGTCGTTTTCCTCTAGGCCGCGAGTTGTTAGTGCCATAGCAGATGAAACATCTCAAAACTTCTATATGTTTATGGAAGCGCCTATTGAGTTAGTTGATAGTGCTGCGTCATTAATTAAGAAACGTCAAATAACGGTTGTTAAAGGTACTGATGATGAAAACGATTTTATTGCACAAGGCGTAACGCAAATTTCGTTTAATGACGTTTCTGTTCCTTTTACCTCATCGCTTAAATATAACGATACATTTGTTACTCTGTCACCAGCCGCTCCTCTTGTCGGCGGTCATTATGAGTATAACATTGAAAAAGTCAGTGTGAAGTCTACAGGTGAAGTCGTGAATATCTCAGCCGCAAGCTCATTTCGTATTGCAGATCAATCTCCTTTTGATATCAATCAATTGCGTTGGGATAATAATAACGGATTAACTGACGGCAAAACTATAGTACTTAAGAATACAGCTAATGAAGATGTTGGTTTTAAGCGTAAATCAAACAATGGTAGTCTTTACTTACCAGCATCAATAGCAACCTTAAGTCATTTTAAAGTTAATTTGCTAGGCTATACAGCCAATGGAAAAGTAAATCCTGCACTAATTGAGAGCACAATTGTATCTGATGGCAACATAAATATTAGCGAGATTAATACAGTTTCAGTTGCTGTTAATGAAACTATTTTAATTGATGACTACTCTGTTGATTTCTACACAAGTCTTCCTGATCGTCAGTGGTATAAGTTATCAAATAATACTTATCAAATAGAAAATCTTGATGACAATCAATTAAGCAGTAAAAATAATGTTACTTTTGGTTATGAGTATGCTGTAAAAGGCAGTTCTGAAATTGTTACAGGCAAAATCACCTTACCTGTGCTTTAAAGGTTAGCTGTTTCTGCGGGGGGGAGTTTTGTACTCTCCCCCTTTTTTATCTTCCTTAAAAGGGGGGGCTCACTGAGTTAATAATGTATTCGACAGATATATTTCCTGTTATTAGATATTGACTATTCTGGGGTCAGATAAACTCGTAAGTGTCATTAACAAAGAGTGCTATACGATGGACTTGTGTATTGATAATTAAGATGATCCCAAATTCAATTTTGAGGTTATATATTTAAATCGCCTAGAAGCTTGGTTTGTTGACAATATGGGTGTATGTTTTTTTGGTAGATAAACACGCTACAGGCCATTGCTTTTCGAGTATATAATATATACAAATACATATATTAAAACATTTTATTAACATTTGGTTGAATTTGATGCTATACCTTTTATTCCCACTTTGGGACCTTTTTGATGTGAACAGAAGGAACAAAAGATGAAAAGTAAGATGATATATGTAGCTTTAGCAGGTGTTTTAGGTGTGTCGCCAGCGTTGTTTGCACAAGGCCATAAGCATAATGATTTTAACTTTACTGCACAGTCCATTGAGTCACTTAAGTTAACCTCCTTGGTGGCTGTGGACGATACTCAGTTTGTGTTCAATAATGACTTGTTGCGTGAAGATTGGGATAATTTCTTTGCTCTGCATGCGCCTGTACTGGAAGATAAAAAAGAGCGTGTTTTGCACTGGGCAGGTTATACAAGTATCAACCCTAAAGTTATCTTAGCGTTGATTGAGCTGCAAAGTGGCTTACTTTCTGATCCTGACGCAGATATTAATAATGCTTTTGCAGGTTTATCTGACGAACACGGTTTTGATGCCCAGCTAGAAGATGTGGTAATGATGTTAAGTCAACGTTTTTATGCATATAAACAGTGGCAAGATAGCCAAGCCACCCCGGAAACATCAAAGTATGCGGGCGAGGAAATCACCAATAGAGTCAATACCAACAGCAGTACTGCAGCGACAGTAGCATTGGTCAGTGTTCTTAAAAAACAAGTATTAAGCAAAGATAATGTTAATTACGCTAAGAGCGATCTGACCGGCTTTTTAGCGACGTTTGAGCGTCTATTCCCTGATAGTCGCGCTCAGTTACAAAGATCCTCTAAAAGTGCACTACAAAGTAGCAATCAGCAGTTTGCTGCGGCTAGTTTTTCAATGAACTTACCATGGTCATCAGGTTATTATTGGTACAGCGGTGGGGCTCACTCTAATACTGGCTCTGGTTATCCATATTCATCGCTTGATTTTAATAATGGCTCTGGTGGTTGGGGCACAAATACACCATATGTTCAAGCGGCGCATGGCGGTACTATCACACGTTTTTCGTCATGTAATATCCGCGTAACGCATTCGAGTGGATATTCAACCAACTATTATCATATGTCTAATCTGCAGTATAGTAGCGGTGATTTTGTGCAGCCAGGTGCATGGCTCGGTCGTTATGCGAACAATTATAACCAAGCACTATGTGAAGGGGGACAATCATCAGGTCCTCACGTGCATTTTACTTTGTTGTATAACGGCCAGCAGGTGTCATTACATAATCAATATATTAGTGGTCATCGTATTGATGTCGGCAATAGCAACTACGATGATAATTGTAATCGTTTCTACTTTGAGCGTAATGGTTACCGTACTTGTGCATGGGACCGTTTATATCGTTAATATAATTGATTTTACGTAATAATATAGTTGACCGCCTTTAACATAGTTATGGGCGGTTTTTTAGCTGTTGCTAGGCTAGATGATTGAATTTTATCCTCACAGGACATATTAATAAGCTACACCTGTTGATAGGACCTCGTAATGGTAAATGGATTATTAATATTTGCGCTGATTGCGTTTGTAGTTGTTTATTGGCGTTGGCCGGTTATTCAAAACCGCTTGTGGCAAAAAAAGTATCAAGATTATCGTTTAGATGAAAAGCAAAAAACATTATTGTTACGGTATATGCCTATCTATCAAAAAATGACGGATGCTGATCGGGAAAAATTAGAGCGTCATATTGTCTGGTTTCTAAATGAAAAACGCTTTATTGGTTGTGATGGTTTAATTCTAAACGAGAGTATGAAGTTAATAATTGCTGCGGATGCATGTGTGTTGGTGCTTAATAAACCATGGCCACTTTATCAAAATGTGAAAGAAATTTTGCTGTACCCAAGTGCCTATTACGCGCCGCAGACATCTCGTGATAGTGCCGGATTAGTAAGCTATCATAATACTGTTCGTCAAGGCGAGTCATGGCCTGGAGGGACTTTAGTTCTAAGCTGGCACGATGTGCTTGAAGGGAATCGCTTACCCAGTGACGGACATAATTTAGTGTTTCATGAATTTGCTCACCAACTTGATCAAGAAACAGGTAAAACCACAGGCACGCCTATATTAGCTAAAGAGGCAGATTATAAACAGTGGGGGCGTGTTTTTAGCCGCGCTTATAATCAGTTAAAAACTCATGTTGCGTATAATATGCCGCATGTTATTCATAGTTATGGTGCAACTAATGAAGCCGAATTTTTTGCCGTGATCACCGAAACTTTTCTCGAAAAGCCCAGTGAGCTGCGCCATTATGATCCTGAAATATACAGTTTATTGGTCGGCTATTATCAGTTTGATCCAATAAAATGGCATTAACCGCCAAATAACGACGCTTTATCAGATATCGCTGGTAACTTGCTGCCGTTTTTGTTGCAATCATGTTTATAAGATGAAAACCGCAATAAAAATAAGCGAGAAGGCGATGAAACAAATGCTTCATACAGCAATGGCTGTAGCTGTGTCACTGGCGCTATATGGTCAGGCTCAGGCACAAGATAATGATGACAAAAAATGGCAAGTGGATGCGCCACAAGGTCAATTTGTTGATGCTAATATTAGTGTCTCTCAAGGCACTTGGATGAATATCGATGTCAGTCCTGATGGCAAAACCATTGCGTTTGATTTGCTGGGCGATATTTACACTATGCCGATGGCTGGTGGCATTGCCACTCAACTGACCTCTGATATCGCATGGCAAATGCAACCGCGTTTTAGTCCTGATGGTAAACATATTGCGTTTACCTCAGATCAAGGTGGCGGTGATAATATCTGGTTGATGGATTTAAACGGTGAGAATCAAACCGCGGTAACCGATGAAACGTTTCGCTTATTGAACAGCCCCGCATGGAGTCCCGACGGCGACTATATTGTTGCTCGTAAGCATTTTACAGCGAGCCGTTCATTAGGCGCAGGTGAAGTATGGCTTTATCATAAAGCGGGTGGCAAAGGTGTACAACTCACTAAACGTGAGAATGATCAAAAAGATTTAGGTGAGCCGATGTTTTCACCTGATGGCCGATATGTTTATTTTTCACATGATGCAACGCCGGGTAAAACCTTTCATTATTCAAAAGATTCGGTTGCTGGCATTTATAAAATCAAGCGTTACGATCGCGAAACGGGTGAGATAGAAACGATTATTGATGGTATGGGCGGCGCGATTAGACCAACCCCGTCGCCAGACGGTAAGAAGCTTGCGTATATTAAACGAGATGATTTTCAAACTAGCCTCTACCTATATGACTTAACCAGCGGTAAGCATACTAAGCTATATGACAAGCTTGAACGTGATATGCAAGAGACTTGGGCTATTCATGGCGTGTATCCAACTATTGCATGGACACCAGATAATAACCAACTGATATTTTGGGCTGGCGGTACTATTCATAAACTTGATGTGCAAGATGGCGATGTAGAAACCGTACCATTTGAAGTTAAAACCAGTAAGAAAATTCAACAAGCAGTGCGTTTTACACAAAATATTGATAGCGATGAATTTGCTGTAAAAATGTTGCGTAATGTACAGATTTCGCCGGATGGTGAAACAGCAATTTTTGAAGCGCTAGGACATATTTATAAACGCGATTTAGAGTCAGGAAAAATAAAGCGTTTAACTGAACAAAATGACCACTTTGAGTTGTTCCCGCAGTTTTCCCGTGATGGTAAAAAAATAGTCTATGTAACCTGGGATGATAACGAACAGGGGGCTGTTCGAGTTGTCTCTGCGCGTAGTGGTCGCGGTGATGATATTACCACAGAGCCAGGTAAATATGTTGAGCCAACATTTAGTCCTGATGGCAAAACGGTAGTGTACCGTAAAGCCTCAGGAGGCAGCATTTTAAACCCTGATTGGTCACTGCATCCGGGTATTTATGCAGTGAGTAGCAAAGGCGGGAAAGCTGAGTTAATTTCTAAAAGTGGTTATCAGCCGCAGTTTGCATCAGCTAATGATCGAGTTTTTGTGATGAGCCCATGGCCTAAGCCAACGCTAAGTGTGGTTGAACTTGATTCGAAAAAAATCACTAAGCTTTATGAGTCAGAGCATGCTACTGAGTTTAGAGTATCGCCTGATGGCAAGTACCTCGCTTTTGCTGAACGTTTTAAAGTGTTTGTTACGCCATTAGTGCAAAGTGGTAAAACCATTAATATTGGTCCTAAAGACAGCCAATTTCCGATTGAGCAGTTATCTGTTCGTGCCGGTGAGAATATCAGCTGGAGCGCCAGCAGCGATAAACTGTATTGGACGCTAGGCCCAGAGCTTTATCATGCAAGTTTGGCAGGTTTATTTGATATCAATAAAGCGGATGATGCTGACTTTAAAGTAAAAAGTGGCGATAACATTGGCTTTAGTAGCAAAATGGCTGAACCAAAAGGCATGATAGCTTTAACGGGCGCACGTATTATTACCATGAAAGGCGAGCAAGTCATTGAAAATGGTATACTATTAATCGATGGTAAACATATTAAAGCCGTTGGTACAGCTGTTGATATTAACATTCCAAAAGGCGCACAGGTAATTGATGTATCTGGCAAAACAATTATGCCAGGAATTGTTGATGCGCATGCGCATGGTTCACAAGGCAGCGATGAGATCATTCCTGAGCAAAATTGGAAAAACTTAGCGGGCCTATCGTTAGGCGTCACGACAATTCACGATCCATCAAACGATACAACAGAGATTTTTACAGCCAGCGAAATGCAAAAAGCGGGGACTATTGTAGGCCCACGTATTTTCTCAACCGGTACTATTTTATATGGTGCCAATATGCCAGGTTATACATCACACATTGATTCGTTAGATGATGCTAAATTTCACTTAGAGCGATTAAAGAAAGTTGGCGCGTTTAGTGTTAAATCATACAACCAACCACGACGTGAACAACGCCAACAAGTAATTGAAGCTGGCCGAGAGCTTGAAATGATGGTGGTGCCAGAAGGTGGTTCATTATTACAGCATAATTTAACGATGGTGGTTGATGGTCATACGGGCATTGAGCACTCAATTCCCGTGGCGAATATTTATGATGATATCAAGCAGCTTTGGTCACAAAGTGATGTAGGCTACACGCCAACACTTGGTGTGGCATATGGCGGCATCTGGGGAGAAAACTATTGGTATGATAAGACTGATGTGTGGAATCACCCGCGCTTAAGTAAATTTGTGCCAAAAAACCAATTATTACCACGTTCAATGCGCCGTGTTAAAGCACCCGATCACCACTATAATCACTTTAACAATGCACGGGTAGCAAAAGAGCTACAAGATTTAGGTGTTTTAGTGAATCTAGGTGCACATGGTCAGCGCGAAGGCCTTGCAGCGCACTGGGAGATTTGGATGTTTGCTCAAGGTGGTATGAGTCCACTGGAAGCTATTCGTGCGGCGACGCTTGATCCGGCCAAGTACATCGGCCTTGATCAGAATATCGGCTCATTGGAAGTCGGTAAACTTGCTGACTTAATGGTGATTGATGGTAATCCACTGACTAATATTCGTGATACAGATAAAGTTGATTATACGATGATCAACGGTCGGTTATTTGATGCCGCGACTATGAATGAAGTTGGCAAAAAAGCACGCGACAAATTGTACTTTGAAGATAAGTAATTATTAGTGTTATAACCAATCAAAAGCGGCTGAACAGCCGCTTTTTTTATATGCTACTTGCTATAAGTTGGCGTAATAATACTGGGTCTTGCATTAGTGTATTACTGGAGTGCGTCACTCTAGCTTGACAGATCATACCTTCTTTTAAGGTCATTAATAATTGTGCTAACTGTATGGTTTTTTCTAACTGACCTTTAAGTTGTTCTGTGTGTGAGAGTTTATCGAACAATAATTGTAAAACTGATTCTTTGTGTGCTTTGCAAAGCATCGCGATAGGGTGCTCGCTGTGTGGAAACTCCGCTGCGGTATTAATAAAAAAACAGCCATTAAAAGGTCCAAGCTCAGAGACTTTATTATCTATCCAAGCGGAGAGTGCGCTAAAAAGTGCATTAGCCACTTCGAAGGGGGTATTGCAGTTTTCTAATTGTTCATACAACCACTGATTAAAGCGCTGATCTCTGAGCTCTAAACACGCACAGATCAACTCATCTTTACTGACGAAATGATTATAAAGCGTTTTTTTTGCAACACCTGCTTCTTTAAGTATTTCATTAATGCCTACCGCATGGATCCCTCTTTGATAGAACGCACTGAGTGCGGTATTAATTATCTGGGTACGTTTATCCATGGTTGCTCCTAGTCAAAAAGTAAGCTTGACATAAGTAGACCGACTTGTCTATCATCTAAGTGTAGACAAGTCGGTCTACCTCTGAAGGAAGTAATATTAATGAATGATGTATTTTACAAAGCCGTTATCGCGGGTATCTTTTCTGCACTGACACTTTCGGTATTAGCATATTTAGAAAGTTTAGGGAATTATGGTGTATGGCTTATGGCACCATTTGGCGCAACTGCGGTACTGGTGTTTGGTGTACCAAACAGCCCTTTAGCAAAAGCAAAAAATGTTATTGTAGGGCATTTCATCACTGCCGTGATAGGTTTGGCTTTTATTAGTTTTATAGGCGTGGATCCGATCAGTATTGCTATTGCGACTGGATTAGCTGTGACCGTAATGATGTTGACTAACACCATACATCCTGCAGCAGGGGCCAACCCTATTTTGATTATGGTCAGTGGTCAAAGTTGGGACTTTTTGATTATGCCAGTTCTTGTTGGTACCGTGTTTATTGTTATCTGTGGGTATATATCAGGGTGGTTGAATACAAAACTCAACGTTGTTGGCCATAAAAAAACCGCTTAAAAGCGGTTTTTTTATGCTACGAGTCTAAAGTTATTACACAACACCGCGAGGTAAGCGGCAATCGTGATCTTTTTTAGCTAGGTACACAATCCAAAACTCTTCGGCAGTGTAACCTTCTTCATTAGCTGTTGTTATAGTAAATGGTGCTTTTTTAACAGCTGCTTTAGCTGGCACTGCTGATTTAGTTTTAGTTTTCTTAGCAGGTGCTGCAGGTTGTGCAGACGTATCGCCTGAAGTTAGCTGCTCTGTTAATTCAGCAACTTCTGCAAGGCGCAAGTTTTTGCCGCCGTCGATGCTGTACCAACCAGGTTTGCTGGTGATTTCAGGTTTCTTACCATTGGCTGCTTGGTATGCTGCTTCAAAGGCATTTAATACTTCTGTTTTGTCTAGTTTGCTCATCAGAGGCCCTATACGTTGTAAACACAGATTGAGAATATTTATTTATACCTATTTTTGACTTACTTTTCAATTTTTTGCGATTTTCCTTCCATTTTAGCCCTATAAACGCCAAAATTTGCACAAAATTTAACGCTAATCTGGAATAAAAAAATGCAGCGCAGAGAATTTAACCAATTACTAAATACCATTTTAAGACCTGATTCTATTCAAGACTTTTGCCCAAATGGGCTACAAGTCGAAGGACGTGAACAGATAAAAAAAATTGTTACAGGTGTCACTGCCAGTCAAGCATTAATCGATGCTGCAATTGCGCATGGCGCAGACACAATATTAGTTCATCATGGTTATTTCTGGAAAGGTGAAGCGCAACCTATTACCGGTATGAAAAAGCGTCGCATAGCTGCGTTACTTAATCATGATATCAATTTATTTGCCTATCATTTACCTCTTGATGTGCATCCATCAATCGGTAATAACGCGCAATTAGCACAGCTACTTGATTTAGAAATACTCGATGGTTTGGAGCCTGTAGCAAATAGTGTCGCAGTCAAAGGGCGTTTAAAAATCCCAATGAGTGGTGAGCAATTTGCACAAAAAATATTAACAGTGCTTGCTCGTGAACCTTTAGTGAGTCTAGTACGTGATGAGCTAATTGAGACCATCGCTTGGTGTACTGGAGGTGGTCAAGGTTATATTGATTTGGCTGCTAGCCAGGGGATTGATGCCTATTTAACAGGCGAGGCTTCAGAGCAGACCATTCACAGTTCGCGTGAGCAAAAGATCGATTTTTTTGCCGCAGGCCATCACGCCACCGAACGCTATGGCATAAAAGCGCTCGGTGAGTTATTGGCTGAGCAACATGGTTTTGATGTAACCTTCATTGATATAGACAACCCAGTTTGAGTTGCCAGCTAATTCACTTTAAGTGAGTTAGACCTTAAAGCGCTTCTGGATCAATCCAGCGGCGCACACTTATCAAAAACATGCCTATTCTTTCATGCCAATCACGGGTCACCGCTAATAGCACATCAGCACTTGGAATATACTGTTTATGGGTAGGCCATTCGCTAAAGTCATGAAAGTCAGTGGCGGCTGGAATAACATCAACGCCTTGGCTATTAAATAGATCTTTTGCTCGTGCCATGTGACTTGCCGAAGTTACCAGTGCAACTTTAAAATCAACTAGAGCAGGTGCTAAAAGCCGTGCTTCATCGGCGGTATCCATAGCCGTAGGATTTTGTTTAATACGCTGCGCATCAATACCTAAACTTATCGCGGTTTGTTGCATCAAACTACTGTTGGTCACTTTATTGTAACCGCCACCTGAAACAATAAGTTGAGCTTGTGGGTACACATATGCTAAGCGCATACCTTCGATTAGGCGGCTTTTAGCACAATTACCAAGTTGGCTATTGGCGTTAAGTTTTGGGTTAGGATTTATATCACAACCAAGTACCACTATTTTATCGAGTATCGGCTGTTTATTTGTATCAAAAACATACTTTAACTGTGAATTTGGAGCAATTATTTTTTGACCAATAAAAGGGGTACTGATCAGCAATAAACTGGTGATTGCGATTAAACCAATAAATATGCTGACTTTCTTGGTACGCAGTGCGATTAATAAGCAAACAAAGCACAGTAGAGCAAACAGAGGCAATGGCATTAGCATTGCACCGAGGATTTTTTTCAGTTCAAACATCACAGTAGCACACATAAAGGGGTTTTCTGTATGCTACTGGGTTAAACCTATTTTATCGACCGTTATTTAACTTACAGGTATTTAAAAAGTGGCGATACACTGGGTTATCTTTCATATTCTTTTTCATGGCTAAATACATTGGACGGGTTAATCCCAGCGCGCCTAATGGAATCGACTTAATGAGTCCTTGGCTTTCATATGGTGTTACTAACCAATCCGGTAATGCTGCAACCCCCATTCCGGCACTGACAAGCTGAAAAATGAGCAAGCCCTGATCTACGGTTTTCAAGGTGCCATCAAAACGTGCATTTTGAATAAAATGTTTGAAGATATCCTGACGCTCTCGTGGAATAGGGTATGAAATAATCGTCTCGTTTTTCAAATCAAGCGCCGTTACATAGGCTTTTTTCGCTAGTTCATGATCTGGGGCAACAATTAATTTAAGCTTAAAATCAAATAAATGTGCGTATTCAAGTTTATCTGGTTCACGAATGTCTGAAGTGAGTACTAAATCTAATTCATCACTGAGCAGCTCAGGAATAGCGTCATAACTAAAGCCGCGCTCATAATCAACTTTGATATCAGGCCAAAAGTTATTGAATTCTTTAATTGTTGGTAATAACCAATGAAAACAAGCATGGCATTCAACACTGAGTCGTAATTGTGAAATTGGTTGATTAAGACTTTCTTTTAAACGGCATTTGGTTGCTTCAACACGCGGGAGTACTTCGCTGGCAAGTTCAAGTAATAGCATACCTTGTGGGGTAAAGCGCACCGGTTGAGTTTTACGTTCAAATAGTTGGCAATCAAGCTTGTTTTCTAAATCTTTGATTTGATGAGATAAAGCGGATTGAGTCAAAAATAATTCGCGCGCAGTATTTACCAAAGAACCGGTTTCTTTCAAGGTTGCGATGGTCTTTAAGTGTTTTACATCAATCATCTTTAATAATTCTCATGGTAAAGGTGAGTTTAACTCAGATTACAGCCATAATACGCCTTAAATTAAGATGCTTCAACGTCTAGATGGCTATAAATCCTGTTTTTTTACGTGAAATTTACAAATCTACTATAGCACCATATTTGACAGCGATGTCATTGTGTTTTTTGAGTTTGCAAAAAATCATTTCCATGAATTTACCTCAAGTTGAAACTGAGGAAGCATCAATTGTTTGATGTCAGGTATAGGTTTATGGTTTTAGCTATCTAAACAGCTGGAAGGGAATTTCAACATGGCACAATTACATAACTTAGGTTTTCCTCGCATAGGTAGAAAGCGTGAACTAAAATTTGCAGTAGAATCATACTGGGCTGGTAAAATCAGCCAAGAGCAGTTGCTTGATCAAGGTAAGACGATCCGGGCAGAAAATTGGGCTCTTCAAGCAGATGCTGGGATTGATTTATTACCGGTAGGTGACTTTGCTTGGTATGACCATGTGTTATCTACCTCTTTATTGATTGGCGCAGTGCCCAAGCGTCATCAAAAAGCGGATGGTAGCATTGATCTTGATACATTATTTCGTATTGGGCGTGGTCGTGCACCAAGCGGTTGTTCATGTGCAGCAAGCGAAATGACAAAGTGGTTTAATACTAATTATCATTACATAGTTCCAGAGCTAACTCATGATCAGCAGTTTCAACTAACTTGCACTGAGTTATTCGAGCAAGTTACTCAAGCACAAGCATTGGGGCACAATGCAAAAGTAGTATTGGTCGGCCCAGTCACTTATCTTTACTTAGCAAAATGTGCAGGTGAGGAGTTTGATAAACTTAGCTTACTTGAAAAACTATTAGCTGTTTATCAACACGTGTTCGCTAAATTAGCGCAGCAAGGGATTGAATGGGTACAGGTTGATGAGCCTATATTAGGTTTAGAGCTGACTGAAGATTATCAAGAGGCATTAAAAACAAGCTTTCGTGCACTTGCAGGTCAAGGCGTGAAGTTGTTACTTGCTAGTTATTTTGACTCAGTCACTGCCTACTTTGATGATATTGCAGGTTACCCTGTTGATGGCGTACATTTTGATTGTGTTGCAACAAATGTTGATGTTGCAAAACTAGATATATTATTAAGTACAGATCAAGTTTTATCATTAGGCGTAGTAAATGGCCGTAATATTTGGCGTACTGATTTAGAGGCTGTATTTAATAGCATAAAAGACATTGCGCTAAAGCGCGGTGATAATCTATGGCTTGCCCCATCTTGTTCTTTACTGCATACACCGGTTGATTTAGAGCAAGAAGAAAAGCTCGATGATGAACTTTGTTCATGGCTTGCATTTGCAAAACAAAAAGGCCAAGAGCTGTCATTATTAAAAGCCGCGCTTGAAAGCAATGATATCAGTGAGCTCGTTGCTTATTCAGCACCTATTAAAGCACGCTTAACCTCTACTCGTGTAAATAATACAGCTGTACAACAGCGTGTAACTGCACTCACCGCAAAAGACGGTAAGCGTAATCATGCATTTGCTCAACGTATTGAAAAACAACATGCAGCACTTAATTTACCGCTACTGCCGACCACCACGATAGGATCATTTCCACAAACTCAAGTAATTCGTCAAGCACGCCGTGATTATAAAGCCGGTGAATTATCTGCGGATGATTATCAAAGGCAAATTAAAGCAGAAATTCGCTACGCTGTTGAAGAGCAAGAGGCGCTTGATTTAGATGTGTTAGTGCACGGCGAAGCGGAGCGTAATGACATGGTTGAATACTTTGCTGAACTATTAGAAGGCTTTGCTTTTACCCAGTTTGGTTGGGTGCAAAGCTACGGCTCGCGATGCGTGAAACCACCTGTAATTTGGGGGGATATATCACGTGAAAAAGCGATGACGGTTCAGTGGACAAAATACGCACAGTCGCTGACGAGTAAGAAAATGAAAGGCATGCTAACAGGTCCTGTAACTATTCTGTTTTGGTCATTCATTCGTGATGATTTAGACAAACCCACCATCGCTAATCAAATTGCACTTGCGTTACGTGATGAAGTGGTCGATTTACAAAATGCCGGTATTGATATTATTCAAATTGATGAACCTGCATTTCGTGAAGGTATGCCGCTTAAATGTAGCCAATGGCAAGCATATTTAGAATGGGCAGCGTATGCATTTAGGGTCTCAGCAAGCGGTGTGAAAGATGAAACACAAATTCATACTCACATGTGTTACGCCGAATTTAACGGTATTATTGCCGCGATTGCAGATATGGATGCCGATGTGATCACCATTGAAACCTCACGTTCTAACATGGAACTACTTGAAGCATTTGAGAATTTTGATTATCCAAATGATATTGGTCCAGGTGTATATGATATTCACACTCCGAATGTACCGGATATTGCATGGATGAAAACGTTGATCCATAAAGCCGCACGAAAAATACCGGTTGCGCGTTTATGGGTAAACCCGGACTGTGGTTTGAAAACCCGTGGTTGGCAAGAAACGCGACAAGCTCTTGATAATATGGTTAAAGCAACCAAAGAGCTGCGTGAGGAGCTGCAGTAAAGAACATCTCCTACGATGTAAAGCCCTAACAAAACTTAGTTAGGGCTTTTTTTGTTGCTCTGATTTGAGTTCATCTTCATCGGTTGGTTTTTTAAAATCCATTTTTGCTGAGTGTTTGATCAGCAAAATATTACCGATAATGATTGCCAACACTAAGATGATGATGAGTATATGCCAAATTTGCATGGTGATCTCTAACGAGTCATTTATAAGTACTTAGTGTAGCAAAGATTTCTAGGGTTAAAAACGTCTAGAAAACGACAGCGAAATAAAATCAAGACCTGGGTTTGGTCTTTTAAACCCTGCATTTGAATAGTGTAAATAACGCACCGCAGCTTTGGTTTTTCCAAAATCAGCAACAAAGCCTAGTCGGTCTTCAAACTGGTAGTGGGTACTCACATTTTTGCCGGCGAAGTGAGTGTCATTGACTAATGAAACCCCTATGCCGGCTTCGAAATACAAAGGAATACCGCGCACTGAGCTGATCAGATGTTGAAATACCGGGGATATTGCAAGGACAACATTTGTCTGATGGCTATTATCTGCGCCGTATTCCCAAATATTAATACTTGATTCTAAGTAAATATGGGTATTTTCAATTAATGATTGTAGTGCCGGAGCATGGTATTGGTATGCCAGTTTTAAACCTTTAACATCACCTTCCCCCTGAATGTAATCAATGGCATAGCCATGAGGGGAAAGTGTATAGGGCGCGCCATAAGATAGTCTGCTGAACATGGAAATAGATAATAAAATCAATACAGTTAATGTTTTAAATAACATGGTGAAGCTCTTTAGATGAAAACGTTATTTACAAAATAAGGGCGTGGGGGAGGCTAATTCAAGTGGCATAAATTCACAGACTCTGTGTGTTATTGCATGAGCTTAGCTAACAATATGAAATAAAAAGATTAAATCAATTGATGCTGTACTGGCACTAATAAGGTGCTATTTTGAGGCTTTTTAATCTCTTATGAACAGCGTAAATTACGCTACAAGATTTACTTAGGACTTATCAACAATGATTTCACTTGGTCGTTATTTATTATTAATCGCGCTAGTTTTTAGTGCTTCCTTGTTTGCGCAAACACAACAGTCACCTAATCAGTTATTAACTCAGGTAGGCGATCAGCTGTTTAGTGAAATTGGCAAAATAAACAGCCAAGGCACAGCGAGCAAAAGTGACATGGCACACATTGTTGATCAGTATTTAATGCCTAATATAGATGTTAAATTTGTTTCCTATAAATTATTAGGTAAGCATATTAAAGGTATCGATCGCCAACAAGCGACTGCATTTATAAGTGCAGTGGAGCATTACTTAACCACTACCTATGCTAGTGCATTAATGAAATATACCGGGCAAGAAATAAAATTCGAAGAAAGTAACGATGCTGCAGAGAGCGAGTTTGCCACGGTTAAGACGCAAATTATTGCAGATAATGCGCCAACGATTGACTTACACTTTAAGCTTCGCCAAGGTAAAGATGGTAGCTGGAAAGTATATGATATTGTCGCTGAAGGTATTTCGTTACTCAGTGCAAAGCAAAAAGAAGTTATTCAACGAATTTCAGAAGTTGGCCTTGACCAAGTGACAGCTGAGCTTAACAGTAAGTAATCATTTCCAAGTAAGTCTCCAACCTAAAGCACCATGCAGTGTTAACTGCATGGTGCTTTGTTATTTTCTTTTAAAATCACACGGTTTGGCTATAGCGTGTGGTTTTGGGTATGCTAGAATAAGCGCTTACATACCCACTGGTATCACTAATTTACTGGGGTACTTAAAATTATATTAAGCGCAGTGTCAGTTTGTAGTTGTTAAACTCTTTTACTGACCTTTGTACCGAGCAAGATAGACACTGGAGTTGTGTTTTTTTAATGGAAAATGTACTTATTTGGCCTAAAGAATACCCGTTATTAGTCAAAGGACTTATTGAGCAAAACGGTGCATTTATTTTAGACGCTTTAGAAGCATGGCCGGCTTGTCGCTCGACTGAAGAAGACAATGGCGTGTGTACCACTGTGCTACCGCCTATCTATTATTTAACCTGGTTAACTCCCCTTGAGCCATTTGAAGAGTGTTTTTTCCAACATATCTGTGAATATGATGAAGCCGCTCAACAGTATATTTCGGCAGCTAAAGATTACTATTTTGATAACGAGTATAGCCCAGAGAGTTTAGTGCTATTACTTTGCCAACGCCTTGAAAAATATGCAGCTGTAGCGTCACAAACAACGATAGAAACACCCGTTACGTTATTATCTCAGTTATTCTCAAAACGCTATTTTACAATCATCGAGTATGCGCTCAATGCGGGCAGTAAAATGAGTGCTGAAGATGCCTTGGCACTGTGGAAAGAAGTTGATTTTCGTGAACGTTTTAGCACCTTTATACCTGACTCAATCGATGACGTTAATGCGTTAAGTGAATTAGCGGCGAAAAAAGTTGCTGGCGGAAAGGATTATTTCACCTTATTAACCCAAGTATCACCAGATGTTGACTCAGTGGTGCTATTAGAACAAGCACTGTTGGCGCATTTGCGTTTTGACACAGCTAAACAAACGATGGCGATGCGTTTTATAGAGCAAGGTGCAACAGGCACGTTGGCGGATGAAAATGGTAAAACGGCCTTTATGTGGGCAGTTGAAAAAGGGTTTGTTAATTTAGTACAAACCTTATTAGATAAACAAGATAAAAAACAACGTGATGCCCTTGGTAACAGTGCTTTACATTATGCGGTACTAGCAAAAAATGAACCTTTGATGGTGCTATTATTGAAGTCTGGCTATGACTTTCGTGTTCGTAACTGTGATGGCTTAAGTTGTTATCGTTTAGCAGTGAGTGTTAAAGCCAGTCAGTTAGTGAAATGCTTAGAGCGTGATTTTGGTATTAAAGAATTATCGCCGGATGGACAATTTTCGCGGATCAAAAAAGTCCACGCCTTACATGCCATCGTGACTTTATTGTTGCCGCTACAGTTGTTTTTCTTTTTTGATGATTCGATTGCAATTAAAAGTGAACTGACGCTTTGCTTAACCATGTTGGCAATTGTCTGCTTCTTTTTTGCAATTAGTTTGAAGCGCTGCGCTTTATACCCTCATATTAAACACCCATGGGGGTTATTTGTACTGCGTTGTTGCTCATTGATCAGTTTAGTTGGGCAGCTAGGCTTAGCAAGTATTGTTGCATTGGCAACGTTAAGTGAAGTTGTTTAAGCTTCTTGCATGTACCGTAGACAAAAACGCGCTAATTAAGCGCGTTTTTTAGTTGTTATACCAATCGTGTTAAGTTACTGACCATTTAGCTCGCTAGAATGGTTAAATATTTAAGTCGTTTGGTATTAACTTTAGTCTTTTTTATTAAATTCATGAGCCGCTTTTTCTGTTGCTAACTCATCTTTTAGTTTTTGAATTTTTAGCCCCAGCTCTTGACCTCGGTGACGTGCATAATAAGTACAACCAATAAACATCATACTGGCGAACAGCAGCTCTAAAACGACCCATATTAGTTGTTCTTGTGCGACCCACAGTAGGGTAAAACCGTGAATAAAATAGAACATAACAATAAAGTTTGCCCATGCATACGTATAAGGTTTATCTTGAATGATGCCTTTTAGCGGCAGTAAAAGCGGTAAAATATACACAACAAAAATAAATCCATTGCTATGACCTTCTCTAGGCTCTAATAAAAACAACCAAAGTGGCATCAGCAGTAACAAGCCAATATAGCCAATTATTGCAATACGTTGAAAACGGATAGTAATAGCCTTTTTCGGTGTGAGTTGTGGGTTTAAATCGCTGTGCGATGTCATTGTAATTTTCTCGTGATTTTAACTAAGCGTTGGCCAACGCTTTGGCAAATTTTAATTTCGTCTTTACTTAATTGCGCGCTATTTTGTGCACCAGCAACATGGCTTGCACCATAGGGAGTGCCACCGGTTTGTGTGGCAAGTAACTCAGGTACTTCATACGGCACACCCATTAACAGCATACCGTGGTGTAATAACGGCAGTGACAAATTAAGCAACGTTGCTTCATTGCCACCATGCATGCTACTTGATGATGAGAATACACAGGCTGGTTTATCTATTAATTGCCCTTTTAACCATAAGTCGCTGGTGGTTTCCCAAAAAGCTTTGGCTTGTGAGGCCATCATACCAAAGCGAGTAGGGGTGCCAAATGCTAACCCATCACACTGGATTAAGTCATCTTTGCTGATCACAATATCGTGAGGTTCTCTAGCTACAAAGGTTCTTAGCAGTGCAGTACCGCCTTGGCATTCAATCGACTCTGCAATTTCATGTGCCATGGCTGCAACAGAGCCGTGACTTGAATGATACAACACAACAATAGTGACGCTCATTAAAGTACGCTTAGTACGTTTTCTGGTGGGCGACCCAGTGCGGCTTTATTGTTATTTACAACAATAGGGCGCTCAATTAATTTTGGATTGCTAACCATGGCTGTAATGAGTGCGTTTTCATCATGCTCATTTTTAAGGTCTAACTCTTTGTAAATATCTTCTTTAGTACGCATTAGTTGACGTACTGAAGAAAACCCTAGCTGTTTAACTAAGATGCTGATTTGCTCATGATTCAATGGTGTTTTTAAGTATTCGATTATCTCTGGCTGAATCGATTTTTGCTCAAGTAGGGCTAATGTTTCACGCGATTTTGAACAACGTGGATTATGAAAAATAGTAACAGACATAGTAACAATCCAATTAGATAAAGTAAGGCTATTTTAGGCCAAGCAGCACCAGACTTAAAGCCTTGCGAGCTCTTTTTGCATTTGGCGGTATTGCGTTAACAATGCTTTGAGACGTTGTTGTTTAATTAGCTCTTGTGGTTCTACAAAGTTGAGTGCTTTTTGTACTTCGTCAGCGGCTTTTAAGTAGGCGCCGTATTGTGCAAGAACGTCGGCATTTGCTTCATGATAAGCGGCTAAGTTATCTTGCTTTTTATAGGCATCTGCAAGAAGTTGCATGCCTAAATTATGTTCAGGCTTTTCGAGTAAAAATGATTTTAATATTTGCACTGCAACATCGTATTGCTCAGCTTCAAGTGCAGCATTGGCATAGTTTAAGGTAATAACTTGATTGTTAGGACGGTTTTCATGCAACGCGGCTAAAAACTTTACTGCTTCGGCGGCTTTATTCTGAGCTATCAATAGATCAGTATGCGTATCAATATAGAATAAATTTTTAGGATCAGACTTTAAAAGTTCGTCTAAAATAGGCGCCGCTTCATCGAGCTTTTTTTGATCCAATAAACTAATACCCAAGCCATAATTAAGCGCTGTTTTATTATAAAAACTGTTTTCACGTATGAGCTTTCTAAAGAAATTTTCAGCCGCTTCTGGTGTTTGGTGGTAGCGAGCAATCACGCGGCTTTTGGCAAGGTTAAATTCTAAGCTATCCGGAAGTTGACGTTTTTCAAATTGCTGTGCACGTAAGCGCACATCAGACACGCGGCTCTCAGGTAATGGGTGAGTCAGCAAAAAGGCTGGTGGTTTGTATTTATAACGAATTTGCGCAGCAAGTTTAGTTAAGAATTCACTGGATGCGTAAGGATCAAATCCTGCATTATTGAGTGTTTGCATACCAATGCGGTCGGCTTCTTGCTCAGCTGAGCGGCTATGAGTGAGTTGACTAAATGCGCTTTGTGTTTGACTGGCTGAGATAATCGCGATACCGGCATCAGGAGACACAACGGTTGCTAAAATACCGGCAATCATACCGGCGATAGTGAGTGCGCTGTTATCTTGTTGTTGTTGCATGCGACGTGCAAGGTGGCGCTGGGTAACGTGGGCAATTTCGTGACCAAGTACTGAGGCAAACTGACTTTCGTTATCGGATTGCGCAATTAAACCGGTGTGCACCCCAACATGGCCACCATAAAAAGCAAATGCGTTGATTTCCGGATTGTTGATCCAAAAAAATGAAAACGGAAAGCGTACATCATTGGCATTGGCAACTAGCTTGCGGCCAATTGTGGTTAAATATTCATCAAGCACAGGATCATTAACAACCGGTGATGAGCCACGAATTTGCATCATCATCACCTTTCCGATAGCTTGTTCTTTTTCAAGCGGCAAAGCTTGTAATGCTGAAGTACCAAGATCTGGCAATGTAAAATTGGTTTGTGCCTTTAATGGCTCACTTACCAGCACACTAAATGTTAAAAGTGTACTGAATAATGTAATAAAGGCTGATTTAAGCTGCATTTTATTCCTTGTTATGGTTTTCACCTAGCATGAGTTTAGCAATGTCGATTTCGTCACTGCATGCTCTGCTATCTCGTTCGCACAATTGATACAATTCTTTGATTGTGACCCCATCTAGCTTTACAACGTTCAATTCTCGCTGTAAAAAACTAATGATTTTATGTACTACCTTGTGTGCATGGAGAATAAGCGCCTTATCTGCTTTGTCACCACGTTCAAAGTAAAAACCAATAAACTTATGTAATTGGTTAATCCGGATCAAACTTTTCATTGACACTGGATCCCACTCGTTAAACTCCATAAAGCGGTTATCTTTAACGTATTTATCTATTGTAACGTCTTTTGCGTAGGGCTGTGCCCATAATTCAAAGCCTCGGTCGGTGAACACTTGATGCAACGCAATTCTTGGCTTATTTTCACAGTGGATCTCCCCAAGAGTGTCTTCATGACCTCCTAGTAAATCGAGATTCCAATTGCGCCTATCAATTATTTTTTTCACGGCATTATCAAAACCGTGTTCTAATATCCCCTCCGACTCGCTCACTGAAGAGGCGACAAGGTGATAGAAGGGTGGGAGTTCACCCCAATTTATTTGTTTTTTATACCAGTTAATTTCTTTAAGAGTTGGATTACTGGGTAGTTGCGCTTTATTATGCGTGCCAGACATTAACTTATCCTTACTACAAACTATGCTACAAGGATAAACTATTGCGATGCGTGTTTTAAGAAAAAGTTACATTTGTTATTAATAGTACTGATAAAGACCGTATTATTCATTTTTATAGGGTAGATAATTGGTTATGCTAGAGCAAGACTTGCGCGGATTTAAATGCCCGCAGCAATTTATCCAGTTTAAGTTGGCTTTGCGCCAAGCTTTAGCTGCGGCGCAATCGATAAGATTTACACTTTTGGCAGACCAATCTACCAAAGATATGGAGCGCTTTTTGCAAAAAAATCATTATCAGTACAAATTAGAGCAACAACGTGGATTGTTAATCGTGGAGCTAAATCGTGTTTGAATATGTAAAAATGTGGTACGAAAGGAAGTTTTCAGATCCGCATTCAGTGACCTTATTGTTTTTATTACTCGCTTTAATGGCGATGTTTTATTTCTTTGGTGCACTTATTGTACCTGTGCTGATTGCTTTAGTGATTGCTTATCTGCTTGATTGGCCGGTTGCGCATTTAGAGCGTTTTGGCTTACACCGCTTTACTGCCACTATTATTGTGATGTTGATTTTTTCAGGGTTGATGCTGACCTTAGTGATCGGCATGGGCCCAATACTGTGGCAGCAAGCTAGTAATTTAGTGCAAGAAAGTCCGCACATGATAGAACAGGGAAAATCTTTTTTACTGCACTTGCCTGAGCAATACCCCAGTTTAATTAATGCAGAGCAAGTACAATCAGTAGTCAGCAGCGTTGAAGCCAAAGCAATTGAGTTTGGCCAAGTATTATTGTCGGTCTCGTTGACATCATTAAAAGATGTAGTGGCGTGGTTGATCTATCTTATTTTAGTACCATTACTGGTGTTCTTTATGCTCAAAGATAAGCTGGAGTTGATCAGAAGTGCAGAAAAACTCGTTCCAAAACAAAGACGCTTAATCCTGCAGGTGTGGCATGAAATGAACCAACAAATCATGAATTATATTCGTGGCAAAGTGTTTGAAATTTTGATTGTAGGCTCAGTATCGTTTATCGCGTTCACTATTTTTGATTTACGTTATGCAGCGCTATTGGGCGTATTAGTGGGTTTATCAGTATTGATCCCTTTTGTGGGTGCGGCACTTGTTACCATACCGGTTGCGGCCGTGGCATTATTTCAATTTGGTTTAGAAACCCAGTTTTGGACCATACTGATCATCTACGGCATTATTCAAGCATTAGATGGTAATGTGCTGGTGCCGTTACTATTTTCTGAAGC
Source organism: Pseudoalteromonas sp. SG43-7 (assembly GCF_014164295.1). Classification (NCBI taxonomy): domain Bacteria; kingdom Pseudomonadati; phylum Pseudomonadota; class Gammaproteobacteria; order Alteromonadales; family Pseudoalteromonadaceae; genus Pseudoalteromonas; species Pseudoalteromonas sp. SG43-7. The sequence continues at coordinate 30,877 of NZ_JACJEY010000013.1, read as the reverse complement.
GGTTGATCTGAACCCGGTATTTATTATTGTTGCGGTACTGTTTTTTGGTGGCTTATGGGGTTTTTGGGGCGTGTTTTTTGCAATTCCACTAGCGTCATTGGTAAAAGCCTTACTCAATGCTTGGTCAACGAAACAAGAAGAACAACTGATTGAGCATAGCTAATACGAACTTTGGTTAATTAGCTTTATACCTAAATCACCTGAAAATTTAGGTATTTTGGGTATAGTATCAAATGGTATAGAAAACGCACCTTAGAGACTAATTGATTATTACGCGGCCCATTAATTTTATGTAGAATGGGTTATAAGATATATCTTTTAGTAATATGGTGCGTTTTTTAATGTCTGATTTAATATTACCTACTGACTCATCGTCACAAATTTACCTTGATGCAAACGCAACAACACCGGTGCTACCTTGTATTGCAGAGGTTGTTTCGCATACTATGCAAATCTGCTTTGGTAACCCTTCTTCTTCACACATTACCGGTATTCAAGCTAAACACTTATTAGAGCAAACACGTCAAAAAGCCCGTGATGTGATAGGTGCACAGCAGGGTGATATTTTATTCACTTCTGGGGCTACCGAAGGAATTCAAACAGCTGTCGTGTCTACGCTCATAGCAGCTAAAGAGCATGCTAAACCAAACCCAGTATTACTGTATGGCGCGACTGAACATAAAGCAGTACCTAATACATTAATACATTGGAATGCCGTATTGGGTATAAACGCAACCGTGCTTGCGATCCCGGTATCGAGTGATGGCCTTTTAGATTTAGATTTTATTGCTCAACACGCTGGTGATGCACTGATGATTTGTACCATGGCAGTTAACAATGAAACCGGTGTTTATCAAGATTTAAAAGCGATTGAAAAGGTAATACGAGCACATAACACGGAAGTTGCGTGGATGGTGGATTGCGTACAAGCGCTAGGGAAAACCGCATTAGCCCTTAGTGATACAACGATTGACTACGCGCCATTTTCAGGCCATAAACTTTACGCACCGAAAGGTATAGGCGTGTTGTATATTCGTCAAGGCAGTGCCTATACGCCATTTATTGCCGGTGGTGGTCAAGAAAGTGGCATGCGATCCGGTACTGAAAACCTGCCAGGTATCGCAGGTCTTAACAAACTGTTTTGTTTATTGCTGGATAAAACAAACGATACGTTTAAATCAATCGATGTGTTAAACGGCTATCGTGAACAATTACATCAGGCTTTAGTAGATACCTTTGGTAATATAACCTTTAATCATACTTTTGCATTGTCAGTACCAACAACGTTAAATTTTGCTGTTGATGAACTCAGTAGTAAAGAAGTGATGGATTTGTTCGATGCGGCAGGTATTCGTATCAGTGGTGGCTCAGCCTGTAGCTCAGGCGCAAATCGTAGTTTTGTGTTAGATACCATGGGCGTGAGTGATTGGCGTAGTGAAAATGCAATACGTTTATCATTTGGACCGGCGACAACACAGGCTGAAATAACCACTGCCTGTGCGCGTATTCGTTCACTTAAACCAATATTACAAGCTAATTGTTTGGTGGTTTCAGATTCGTCATCACCACAGCAAGAAGCGTGTGCATTAGGCTTAACACAATTTAGACATCAAGGTGCGTGTTGTTGGTTGTATGTCAGTCAAGATAAACAAGCAGTGATCATTGACCCAATTATTGAGCTTATCCCGCGGCTTGAAAAAATAGTACACACACAAAATTTAACGGTAGCAGCCATTTTAGACACACATGCCCATCAAGAGCGATGCTGTGCGACTACATTGTTGGCTCAGGCCTTAAAATTCAGTTTGCATGACGAGTATGAATTAGGGTGGCCAGTGCAGCAAACGAGTATTGTATTACCTGAATGCACCATTGAGCGCTTAGCAACACCCGGGCACAGCCAAGATAGTGTTAGTTATTTATTGCGGTGTAACAACTCTCAACAAGTGCTATTTTGCTTTTGCGGTGATTTGCTGCTGCCTGCTGGGCTTGGTAATACTGCAATTGACGGTGGGGATGCGTTAGCTATGGCACACTCATTACGTCAACTATCAACATGCTTATCAGAGTCGACAGTTATTTGTTCTGGTCATGACTACCAGCAATGTTTTGCTATTAATTGGCAAGTTCAACAGCAGCAAACGCCGTTATTGCATGCATTATTGAACAATGAACTAAGTGATACTGAATTTGCTAACAACAAGCAGCGCAGCGATGAAGACAATTTATGTAAATTTGCAACTTTGTGTGGTTATGCTGACAGTTTAAAATACAGTAGAGCATACGAACTGAACGCCGTGCAAGCAAAAGATATGTTAACTGCAAGCGATGTCTATTTAATTGATACTCGTGAACCATATGAACATGGGGTAAACAATATTCCTCAGTTATTTGCAGTTAGCCCTGCGCGAGTGATGAATATTCCGCTAAGTAGAATGGCAAATGCATTAGTGGACAGGCAATTGAACCCACAGGGTAAATATATTTTACTTTGTCGCAGTGGTAATCGTTCAAAACAAGCGGCAACTAACTTATCTCAGCTTGGCTTTACTGACGTGTATAATCTCAGCGGTGGAATGGCACTGTTATAATAACAGGGCAGAAGACTGGCAATTGACTGATAATAAATAAGGCGCTTTTAGCGCCTTATTTATTATCAGTCAAGGCTGTAGCGACTGTTTAGGCCCTGAACTTTCACGGATCACAATTGATGGTGTAAATGATGTGATGATGTCTTTATCTTGGTTACGAGCACCGCGAGTTTTGGTAAATAATAACCGTGCTGCATGTTGAGAGATAACATCGTTTGCTTGATGAGCGGTAGTTAACTTTGGCCATGTCTGACGAGAGAAAGGAGAATCCTCAAAGCCAGTAATAGATAACTGTTCAGGAATAGCAATACCCATTAAGCGTGATGCAAATAGGGCTCCAGCGGCCATTTCATCGTTGCCACCTAATATAGCGGTTATAGCCAAGGTGTTATTCTCGGCTAACAAGTGCTTTGCACCTTCAACACCCGACTCAAACGAATATTTACCATCGTAAATAAAGCGTTTATCAAATTCTTTATGATTATCTGCCAGCGCTGCTTTATAACCTTCAAGGCGTTCAGACGTCGATTTATGTTCTTTATCGCCACAGATAAAGCCAATATTTTCATGTCCATGAGTTAAAAGGTGAGTGGTGATCTCATACGCGGCTTTATAATCGTTAACATAAATACAGGTGTCTTGATCATCATCTGATGGTCGCCCAGATAACACCCTAACGTAATGAATATTTAACTCATCGAGTAAATTGGTGATGCTACTTTGCTCTGATAATGGCGGTGTAAGCACAAGCCCAGCTAAGCGAGAGCGCTTTATCATGGTGATAAATTCATCTTTCATGTTTGCATCTGTATAAGTGCATGGATGGATCACCAATTCATAGCCTTCGTCTTTACAGCGAGAAAGCACACCATTTTGCATATCAATCACATAATACGCATTAGGATTGTCATAAACTAAGCCTACCGTAAATGATGACGTGCCAGCTAGGTTTCGTGCTGCAAGATTTGGCTGATAGTTCAGCTCTTTTACAGCATCCATGACTGTATCGTAAGTTTTTTTACGAACAGATGGTTCTTTATTTATTACCCGTGAAACCGTTTTCATCGAAACCCCGGCGAGCCTCGCTACATCATTTATAGTTACTTTCATAGAGTTACTTTTAGGTTATTGTTTTAGTGTTGATATGTTCCTGATAAGAATACACCTAAGTAGACTTAACAAACGTGTTATTCATTATTTCTTCATCAAGACCAGTTAGTGTATCTAATGTTCAGTAAAATTAGCAGTAAAATAATTGAGATAATTTTTATGATACCGGTGTCAAATGAGTAAAAGTACGTTATTATCTCGATTGTAAAATATAAAATTAGCTTGTTGATAGCGTTGTCATTCTAACTTATAGTTAAATTTATTTGTAAGTTAATACGCTATTAGTACACTTTTTTAATCTAAAGATAGTTATAAATCAGTTTGTTGCAAGTTTAAGGGGATGTTAAAAATGAGTTGTCGTTCACAGTTAGCTAGTTGGCAAGCATTACAAGTAAGTGCAAATAAGATGAAGGAAGTTCATCTTAAAGATTTATTTGCCAATAACAGCACGCGATTCGAGCAATTTTCGACTCAGATCCCAGGTGTTTTATTTGATTATTCAAAACAATTGATTGATAACAGTGTGATGGCACAGTTACTGTCTTTAGCACAAGAGTGTGATATCGCTAATTGGCGAGATAAAATGTTCAGCGGTGAAAAAATTAATATCACCGAAGATAGAGCCGTGCTTCATACTGCACTTCGTAACCGTAGTGCATCATCATTAGTTGTAGATGGCGAGAATGTAAGTTCGGTGGTTAACGCTGAATTACAAAAAATTAAGTTGTTCGTTGAAAAAGTACGTAGCGGGCAATGGTTAGGTTATACCGGTAAAGCCGTGAAAGATGTTGTGAGCATTGGTGTTGGTGGTTCAAACTTAGGCCCACAAATGGCCACGGAAGCACTGAAAAGCTATGCAGATGACTCATTAAAAGTACATTACGTTTCAAATGTTGATGGCGTACAAATTGCGTCAGTATTGAAAGACATCGATCCTGAAACAACTTTGTTTGTGATTTCGTCAAAAACCTTTACTACATCTGAAACCATGACCAATGCAAAAACCGCCGTTGCATGGTTTTTAGAGTCAGCCGATGACAAGCAAGCCATTGCTAAGCACTTTGTAGCAGTGAGCACTAATTTAGAAAAAACGGCAGCGTTTGGTATTTCTGATGAAAACGTATTCACAATGTGGGATTGGGTAGGTGGTCGCTTTTCATTATGGAGTGCGATAGGCTTACCAATTGCATTGTATTTAGGTTTTGATGCATTTGAAGCGATTCTTGAAGGTGCTTTTGAAGTTGATGAACACTTTAAAACGGCCGAATTTGCAGAAAATGTACCATTGTTAATGGCTTTGTTGAGCGTATGGAATACCAGCTTTTTAGGTTTCGACTCACAGGTTATTTTACCTTACGATCAAGCATTACACATGTTGCCAGCTTATTTGCAGCAAGGTGAAATGGAAAGTAATGGTAAGCACGTTAATTTTGCGGGTAATACCGTACCGTATACTACAGTGCCAATTATTTGGGGTATGACCGGCATTAATGGTCAACATGCTTTTTATCAGTGTTTGCACCAAGGCAATGTGATTGTACCGGCTGATTTTATTGCCTCTATTAAACCTCAGGTTAATATTGGTCAGCATCACGACATTTTATTATCGAACTTTTTTGCACAAACAGAAGCGATGATGATGGGGGTTGATGCCGAGCAAGTTCGCGCTGATTTAACCGCAAAAGGCAAATCAGAGGCTGAAATAGCCGCGCTAATTGATCATAAAATCCACCGTGGTAACCGTCCTACAACATCAATGCTGTTAGATACGGTTGATGCAAAAACGGTGGGGCGATTAATTGCCTTATATGAGCATAAAATTTTCTGCCAAGGCATCATTTTAGAGATCTGTTCTTTCGATCAATGGGGTGTTGAACTTGGTAAAGGCTTAGCCTCAAAAATTGAAGCTGAGTTACTGGATGATAATATAAACCATCCACATGATAGTTCGACAAATGGCTTAATGAGCTATTATAAACAACGTCGAGCGCAGTAAAAAATTCGCACAGCACAATCAATTGTACTGTGTAACCAAATACCTTTGAACGGGTAGCGCTGGAGTTCTTAGGGCCTGTATATTTGTGAGAGGATATACAGAGCCCCTAAGACTCATTTAATTACCAGTTTGAAATGAATACAGCTGAATCAATATTCAGCGATAAAAACAAGCGAATTCAACAGGCTTTTTCTCGAGTACGATGCCAAAAAGCTGACATCAACTAAACAACAAGAATGTATGCCCGCACTATCAATAGTGGATAGTTGACAACTGGGCATAGCAAACGTAGAGAGTAAATTATGTTAAATCCTTTTGATATTGTAATTTTTGGGGGCGGTGGTGATCTTGCATTACGCAAATTATTACCTGCAATGTATCGCGCATATCAAGAAGGCAACCTTCCACAAGGTTCGCGTATTTTACCGACGGTTCGTGAAGAAAGTAAACGTGCGGAATACATAGAAACAGCTCATCAAGCGCTAAAAGAATTTTTAGGTAAAGGTGAGTTTAATGCCAAAGATTGGAAAGCTTTTTCAGCGTGTTTGGTGCCAGTAGTCACGAATGTAACCGAAGCAGACGATGATTGGGATAAACTAAAAACAATACTAGATGAGCACGATGCAGACAAATCTCGGGTGTTCTATTTATCACTTCCACCTGCGGTATATGGTAGCTGCTGTGAAATACTGTCTAGCAAAGGTCTGATCACTGCTACATCACGTGTCGTTGTTGAAAAACCAATTGGTTATTGCGGTAATTCAGCAGAAGAGATCAATGCAAAAATTGCTGAATACTTTAGCGAAGAGCAAATCTTCCGTATTGATCATTACTTAGGTAAAGAAACGGTACAAAACTTAATGGCACTGCGTTTTTCAAATTCATTATTTGAAAATATGTGGGATGCTAAATCAATCGATAATATTCAAATCAGCTTATCTGAAACTGTTGGCCTTGAAAGCCGTGCTGGTTTTTATGATAAAGCCGGTGCTTTACGTGACATGGTGCAAAACCATTTATTACAATTGTTATGTTTAGTCGCGATGGAATCACCAAATAAACTTAATGCAAACAGCATCCGCACCGAAAAGCTGAAAGTATTAGAATCATTGCGCCCACTTGTTGCAACGGATGTAGATGACAACATCATTCGTGGTCAATATGTACCCGGTGATTTGGATGGCAAAATTGTCCCTGGTTACTTAGAAGAGTTAAATGAAGGTTCAAGTAAAACAGAAACATTTGTTGCTATTCGTGCTCATATTGATAACTGGCGTTGGGCGGGCGTGCCATTTTACCTTCGTACAGGTAAACGTATGGCAAAACGTTGTGCCGAAATTGTCGTTGAATACAAAAAAGTATCACACAATGTTTACGGTGATAATGTTGGCAATATTGAACCAAACCGTTTGGTTATACGCCTTCAGCCTGAAGAGACAATTCAATTAACCTTGATGTCAAAGCGTCTTGATAATTTAGAGATGCAATTAGAGCCGGTAACCATGAACATTGAGCTATCGCAAGCTTATAGCAATGGTTTCCATTCAGATGCGTACAAGCGCTTGATGTTAGATGCAGCTGCAAATAATCCATCCCTGTTTATTCATCGTGATGAAGTACGTCAAGCTTGGAAATGGATTGACCCAATTATCGAGCGCTGGCAAGAAAAAGGTAAGCCTGCTTTATACCGTGCTGGTAGCTGGGGGCCTGATGATGCTGATGAACTATTAGCTGAAAATAACCATGTTTGGTTTAACACTGGCGATAAGGCATAACAATGGCAACCATCGTAGAGAAATTTTTTGATTCAAAAGATGCATTAACCGCTGAGTTATCTACAACACTTGAACAAAGTTTAGTCAACGGTATTGAAGCTGATGGCCGTGCCGTACTGATGGTATCAGGTGGTTCATCACCTGCACCCGCTTATAAGCACTTATCTAATCTAGCATTAGATTGGGCAAAGATAGATGTTGCTATGGTTGATGAACGTTGGGTTGATGCAGCACATGAAAAAAGTAATGAAGCGTTTATTAAGAGCACGTTATTACAAAATCATGGGGCGGCAGCTAACTTCATTACTATGAAAAACAATGCCGAGACTGCCCAACAGGGTAGTGCAGAATGTGAAGCTGCGTACCAACAACTGAAACGTCCATTTGATGTAACTATATTAGGCATGGGACCGGATGGTCATACCGCTTCATTATTTCCACATGCGGGCGGTTTACAGCAAGGGCTTGAAACATCACAATTGGTATGTGCAATTAATGCTATAGAAAGTGAAGTAACAGGGAATATTACCGAACGTATGACGTTAACTTTAGCAGCGATTGCGCAGTCTAAAGTGGTTAAGTTACTGATCAGTGGAGAAGAAAAGCTTGCTGTATATAAAGCAGCAAAAGCCGGTGGAGATGAAAACGACATGCCACTACGTGCAGTTTTAAATCACCCAACAATAAATATTGAAGTTTATTGGGCTCCGTAACGACCCCAATCGACCCAAACTTTAAAATGCAGGCTATAAAGCCTGCATTTTTGTTTCTCTTCTAAATTTATCTGTATCGCACTTGCAAGATCTTTATTATTTTCGCTTATTTATTTTTATCGAAAACAACAGTTATACAATCGTGTTAAGTTACTGACCATTTATAGCTTCGCTAGAATAGTTAAATATTTAAGTCGATTGGTATTATATAACGCCCGGCAATTATTAAGTTTGGAGCGTAATGTGATCTATCTGCCAGTGACTTATCTTCACTAAATAACAAGCCTCACAAATAGTGTGAGTTAACTAGTTGTTTGTTGAAATGTGGCTACTTATGCCTACTTATGCCTACTTATGCCTACTTTATTAAAAACATGAGTATCTTAGTGGTTTAAAAAACTTCACTAACTACATTAAAAATTATCCATATAGAACAATTATATGAGTAATTTTCACGGTTCCTATAGCTCTCTAAAATTTTCAATGAAAAGGGTAGGCTATGGGGGGAAATAAAGGTAGACATTAATAGCGTAACTCTTTAGAATACAAAATGACAACGCTGTCATTGATATTGATAACTATTAATGAATTCCCCTTGATAAATTATTTGCCCTAATTTTTCTGCAATATTAATGTGAAAAGATGTGTTTTTGTTCATCCAGCTAAAGTTATATCTTTATCAGCAAATAAGCGAAATGTCATTTCTGTATAGTTGAAGTGGAACGTTTTTTTTACACTAAGACTTATCTAAAATCATAAAATTACCTAAAACAGTCCATTTGGTTTTCTGTTTTTGAACTTAACCATGCTATATTCCCGCCGTAAAACTGTAACAATTTATAAACTCTATTTTTTTAATGTATTAATATTCAATTGGTTATTATTTTTATAGCTATTTTTTTGCACAAAACGGCTAAAAAGATGTAGCACAAATGTAATTTAGAGTGTATGGTTTGTTACTAGATGACAACGCTGTCATCATCACTGGGCAGAAGTGATAAATAAAACCAACAAAATGATTCAAGGGGAATCCTGTGTTAGCTAAAAATTTTAAAAAAAGCTTATTAGCAGTAAATATCGGTCTTGTAATGAGTGCCGGATTCACTGGTGCTGTTTATGCAGCTGACGAAGTAAAAGTTCAAGAAGACGTAGAAGTCATTGAAGTACGTGGTATTCGTCGCTCTTTAGAGGCATCAATCAATACTAAACGGTTTGCTGATGGCGTTGTAGATGCTGTATCAGCAGAGGATATTGGCAAGTTTCCAGATAGTGATGTAGGTGAAGCTTTAGGTCGTATTCCTGGTGTTGCAGTTAATCGCCAGTTTGGTCAAGGGCAGCAAGTTTCTATCCGTGGCGCATCTAATCAACTAACGTTGACTACATTAAATGGTCAAAATGTTGCTTCTACAGGTTGGTATGACCAACAAGCAATTGACCGTAGCTTTAATTACACACTTTTACCACCACAGATGATTTCTGAAATTAAAGTATATAAATCTTCTCAAGCAGATTTACTTGAAGGTGGTGTTGGTGGTTCGGTTGATGTTATTACTCGTAAACCACTGGATCTAGATTCTGGCACTGCATTTATTTCAGCTGAGGGCACATATTCAACGGCTTCTAGCGAAACAGATCCTGCAATTTCAGGCCTTTACAGCTGGAAGAATGATGAAGAAACATTTGGTGTTCTTGCCGCTGTTGCATGGGAAGATACAACATATGTGCGCCGTGGTAATGAAGCATCTTACGCATGGGCAGGTGCAGAGTCTGCTAACTATTTTGAGCAAAATCGTGAGCGTACTGCAGTAGATTTTACAGCTCAATATTCACCTACAGATAATATGAGCTTCGCTCTACATTATATGAATTTAGACTTAAGTGCAGATAATAATAACAACAGTCTTTTTGTCTTCTCTAATACTGATAGTTGCTCACAATTTAACGATGCCGGTGCATGTTTAGTCCGTGAAACAAATGCAGCTAATCCAGCTGGACAAACGTTCTTGCAAACATTCGCTCGTTTTGCATCAATGAATTCAGAAACAATCGATTTATCGTTTGATTACGTTAGCGATAATTTTAAACTTGAAACACAAATAGGCACAACTAAAGCTGAAGGTGGTACTGATTTAACTCTTAATCATGCTGCTTTTATCGGCTCTCCAGAAGATGTTTACGGTACAATTGATGCAACTGGTGAATATACAGATATTGATATTGCTGTGAATGGTTGGAATGAAAATGACATTGATACAGTATGGGCGGATAGAGGTCTTCAAGAGTGGGCAACACAAATTGCGCCAAATGAGGATAAAGAGACATACTTTCAAACTGATTTAACTTTGATGCTGGATAGTGATTTCATTACCAGCGTTAAAACAGGTGTTCGTTGGTCTAACCATGAAGTAACAAGAGAATCTTTGCGAGCAGCACAAGGTGCACACGTTAGCGTTGATCCTTTGCAATACTGGAGTGGTACAGATACTGCTGGTATGCAAGATTTAACAATTCCACTACCAAATATTAACGCGATGAAAGCGAATGGCTTAGCGGCTGTTCAAAACTGGTATGAAGACCGTTCTGGCTTTGGTACTGTTGAAGAGGAAAACCTTTCAGTATATGTAATGGCAAATTTTTCCGGTGAAGCCTATCGCGGTAACTTTGGTGTGCGCTATGTATCAACATATGCGGAGTCAGATTTTTATGCACCAGATCCAACTTTTGTTGACCCAAATGGGATTGCGCAAAATAACGGCCTAAGCTCAACAATCGACACAGACCAAGGTCATTATAGTGAACTTTTACCAAGTTTTAACTTAGCATATGATATAAATCAAGATACTATTTTACGTTTCTCTATTGCGCAAGTTATCTCTCGTCCAAACTATTCAGATATGTTTGCATCGCAATCGTTAGCAGGTTATGGCGATACACAGTTAGGTAATCAGTCGGTTACAAAAGGAAGCCCTTCACTTAGCCCGTTTAAGGCAACTCAGGCTGATATTGGTTTTGAATATTACTATGGTGACTCTAACTTAGTTGCAGTTACTGCTTTTTATAAAGATGTTAGTAACTTCACTACGTCTGAGACATTACGTAACCAAAAAATTGGCATTACAGACCCCGTTTGTAAATGTGATGATTGGACCGTGAACACACAAGTAGACGGTGATGGTGGCGAAATTGCAGGGGTTGAGTTCCAAATTCAACATGCGTTAGCAGGTGGCTTCGGAACCATGTTTAACTATACCTTCGCTGACAGTTCTGCCGATCCGGATAATTTCTCTGATGGCATTGATGTTTTCACTGATAGTTCAGAGCATACAGTTAACGCAGTCGGCTATTATGAGAATGATGACGTTTCTGTACGTCTAGCTTACAATTGGCGTTCAGAGTATATGATCCGTGAAACAGGCTTTTATGGAAACCGCTGGCACGATGATTTTGGTACACTTGATTTAACAGCAAGTTATAATTTAACTGAAAACTTCACATTGCGTTTTGCTGCTACAAACTTACTTGAAGAAGATAGCATTCAATACGCTGCAGCAGATGCAGATAACGAAGCAACTAAAATTTCACTTAAAGATGGCTATCCAGCTTGGTCTTACCAAGGTGAAGCTACTTATGCAATTGGTGTAGATTTCCGCTTCTAAATTAAGATTAAGATATATAATTAAGCCCCGTTTTCGGGGCTTTTTTGTGAGAATACTATGAATAAAAAAAACATAAGGGATATCGTCATTTTAGGTGGGGGGACAGCAGGTTGGCTTACTGCAAACCATATTGCATCTCACTATAAAGAAAGCATAGCAGCAGGTAACCTTTCAGTAAAATTAATTGACTCACCGGATGTAGCGACAATTGGTGTGGGTGAAGGTACAGTGCCAGTAATAAGAGAAACACTCAAAAGTTTTGGGATTTCAGAAACTCAACTATTAGTGCAATGCGATGCAACATTTAAACAAAGTATCAAGTTTGTCGATTGGACTTATAATCCCTCAGAAAAACCCAATAATTTCTACCATCATCTATTTGAATACCCACATTTAGGGAATGATTCAATAAATGCATTTTGGCTGCAGAATAAAGATATATGTCCTGATCATTATGCTTCCTGCGTATCAATACAGCATGACATATGTGAAGCAAATTTAGCCCCTAAAAATATTCAAATTCCAGAATATGGTGGTATTGTTAATTATGCATATCACTTAGATGCAAGTAAATTTACAGAGCTACTAAAAGAAAATGCGATTAATAATTTAGCTGTTAAACATACTCATGCCCATGTGTCTAACGTAAAGCTCTCATCTGATGGTTATATTTGTGAGTTAGAGCTGTTAAATGAGGGCGTGGTTAGTGGTGACTTATTTGTTGATTGTAGTGGCTTTGAAGGAAAGTTAATAAAGAAAACACTTAATGGCTCATTTGTAGATAAATCAGATGTTTTATTATGCGATACCGCACTTGCAATACAAGTTCCTTATGGAGAACACGAAAAAATTATTAAACCTTATACTGTCGCACATGCGAAAAAGGCTGGGTGGATTTGGGATATAGGTTTAACTACAAGAAGAGGGGTTGGTTTAGTTTATTCTAGTAATCATATAAATGAAGAAAGCGCTTATAAAGAACTAGCAAAGTACCTAGGTAAAGAGCCTGTTAATGCGCGCAAAATACCTATGCAAACTGGGTATCAAAAAGAGCCGTGGTTGAAGAATTGTGTTTCAGTTGGCTTATCTCAAGGGTTTGTTGAACCGCTTGAGGCAACCGGGCTACTTGTTTTTGATATGACAGCAAAAATATTAGCAACGAAGCTACCAATTAATTTTAATGAGATGCAAAATATTGCCAAAGATTATAACCAGCAAGTAGGTGCAATTTGGGAAAATATTATTGATTTTATAAAACTACATTATTGCATTTCAAAACGTGATGATACGCAATTTTGGCTTGATAATCGTGATGAAGCAAATATTCCTGATGGCCTTTTACAAAAACTAAAGTATTGGCATACCCATATTCCTAGTCAGTTTGATTTTGAACGTACGACAGACCTTTTTAAGCTCGAGAATTACTTATACGTAATGTATGGTATGGATTTTGAGATTGATAGAAATGCAATCTCGCAGAGGTATCCAAGTTTAAGCTCAGCGACAGCTCATATCAGTAAAATACAACAGGCAAGTATATTAGCAATGAAGAGCTTACAGGGGCAAAGAGATTTACTCATTAAGATTAAATTGCATGGTTTAGGGAAAATATAAATCTAAGTAATATTATTATCAAACGAGATAAAGGAAGTAATTGTTAGGCGGCCTTTTGCTATTTCATTATTTAGTTTACATTGCGATGGAATAATCGCTGAGTGTAGTACATTACCTGGGTATATGAATAGTCTAGAAGGCTTAGCTTTACAATATGCTATTAGCTCATAATACTCATTATCTTTATCAATATAGCCATTTAACTTAGCTTGAAGAGCTTCTTCTTTTGCTGTTTGATTAAAGCTTTCCTCTGTTTCAAGATTAATTCTTTCAAGGTTTGTTTTTCTGTGTGAAAACAAACCTGTGCCACCAAACTCTTCACCACATAAGTAGTGCACTATAGCTAGTTGGTTGTTCTTGGTTCCATCATAATGAGGGATTTTTTGTAATTGCGATAATTCTTCACTGGGTGTTTGAGCAATCGCATAATTTGAATTTAAAGATTCAATTTTAGAACCTTCTAAATTAAAGTGATTGACTATTTTTGGTAATATACTTTCAATGAAGGTGAAATATTGAGGTGTTACTCTTGACCAAATTCCTGGATAATAATTTAGTGCTTTGATCCAGTCACCTTTATAAAAGCTTGCACTCTTTTTCCAGAGTTCACAGTCTTCATCAGGTAGGTCAATAATAGCATATGGATTGTTTCCTACTTTAGTCTTTTCAAGCCGGATATTCAAAAAGTAAAGCCTCGATTAATTGATGGAAACACACCATATTTAAGTTAAATATGATTCAGTTTGATTAGGCCACTAAAAGGCACTTTTCTTCGATTACAAATTACTACCCATAAGTTAAGAAAAACTTAATTCGGTATATGCATTAGTATTTGGATGCCGTCTAATTCTATATTTTTTTTCTTGTAGTTTAAAGTAACTTGTCTGACAGCTTCCTAAAGATAGCTACATTAAGCTTCTTATGTTTAAAATCATATGATAACTGCAAATTGCAACAAACATTTCACTTCCATTTTTGTAGCAAAACCTTTAGCCTTAGGGTACTAACAGCAAAAATATAAACTTATTAATAACGGAGCAGTAACATGGCGGAGCAACAAGTACAGCCTTTACACAATGAAAAGCATGCCAACACTAAAATTCAAAACGGCATCAATGTAGAATTTTTAAAAACTCAACACTTAGTGCCTGTCGTTGCACATGAGTTCGCGCGTGTAGCAAATGAGTTTCCAATGTCTTTCGTAAAAAATAACGAGACTGGTCAATTTCAAGCTGTAGCTATGTTTGGTTTAGAGCCTGGCGAAAACCTTTTTGTAAAAGACGGTAAGTGGACTGCAGCGTTTGCTCCTATGGCAACAACACGCTACCCACTGGGTCTAGTTAAACACCCACAAGAAGATCAATACGGTATTGTGATTGACGAAGCAAGCCCATTAGTGGGTGAAACTGAAGGAAATGCATTATTTGAAAACGGTGAAGAGACAGATTACTTAAAACGTCGTAAAGAAGCACTTGTATCATTTATTGAGTTTTCTCATGTAACTGAAGCATTCACAAAATATCTTGCTGATAAAGAGCTTTTAGTAGCGCAAACACTAACAGTTGATATTAAAGGCGAGAAAAAAGACATCAATGGTATTTACCTTATTGATGAGAAAAAACTTAACGAGTTAAGCGACGAAGACTTTTTAGAGCTTCGTAAGCGTGGTTATTTAGCGCCTATTTTCTCTTTCTTAACGTCTACGCATCAAGTAGCACGTTTAGCTCGTTTGAAAGCGCAACAAGCGTAATTTAAACGAAATATTAAAAAGCGCCTTTGGGCGCTTTTTTTATGTCTTTTATCTGGTTAGGGTTGTAATTTAGCGCCAATTTATTCACATTGGTTATACTTATTTCCAACACAAGCTACCTGTATGAACAAGTCACTTTTTAGCGCTTTAGTTAGTGCGTGCTTTATAACGTTTAGCCCATTAGCCATAAGCGCTAGTGCACCTTTCGCTATCGCTATTCACGGTGGGGCGGGCACGATTGAAAAAAGCCGTTTTACTCCAGAGCAACAACAAGCTTATCGCTCTAAACTCAAAGAGGCGGTAGAAACTGGCTATAAAGTACTTGAGCAAGGTGGCGAAAGCCTAGATGCAGTAACCGCTGCAATCAATGTATTAGAAAACTCGCCATACTTTAATGCCGGTCGAGGTGCGGTATATACCTATGACGGCGGCCATGAATTAGATGCGTCAATTATGGATGGTCGTGATCGTCAAGCGGGCGCTGTTGCGGGTGTTAAACATATTGAAAATCCGATTAATTTAGCGCGCTTGGTGATGGAAGAATCGGTTCATGTGATGCTCAGTGGTCAAGGTGCTGAAGAGTTTGCCAGAGAGCAGGGCGTTCCATTGGTCGAAAATAACTTATTCGATACGGATAACCGTTATAAAGCGTTATTAAAAGCAAAAGAAAAACTAGATAAAGCCAAAGCTACCAGTAAAGATTATCAAGCTGCGCATCAGGCGTTACCCCTCAATTATAAAATGGGCACTGTGGGTGCTGTCGCACTTGATAAAAACGGTAACTTGGCGGCAGGTACTTCAACGGGCGGGATGACTGCAAAGCGTTTTGGTCGCATTGGTGATGCCCCTGTAATTGGTGCTGGTACATTTGCTGAAAATGCGTCATGTGCGGTATCTGCCACTGGCCACGGCGAGTATTTCATTCGTTATAATGTCGCGGCTGATATTTGCGCACGAGTTAAATATCAAAGTAAGACTATTACACAAGCGGGTGATGAAGTGATTAATAGTGTGCTAAAGCCGATTGGTGGTACTGGAGGAGTGATCATAGTTGATAGCAAAGGTAATATCAGCTTACCGTTTAATACCAGTGGTATGTATCGGGCCAGCAAATCAAATACGCAAGCGACCTATGTGGCAATTTTTAAAGACGAATAATACGATTATGTAAATGTACTACAGCCAGTAAACTATGCTGGCTGTATGTTAGTATTGAGGCGTTTTTTTTCATAATCGCTTTTGATTATTTCAAGTGCTTTGAGCACATCATCAGCGGCAACGTCATGTTGTTCAAGCAGCATTATTAAGTCTACGGCTAATTTTACGTGTGTAGGTGCTTGGGTTAACTCTTTACTCATGTCCGGCCTTTTTTTTCGCTATTTGGCTGATTGCAACATCAATGGCAATATTTACTCGTTCCTCCATATGAGAGCGTTCAACGTGTGGTAAGTAAAACTCCATATCTACATCATAGCGAATGTATCGGGCAGGTAGTTGGTTTAGTACAGTACAGCAAAAATCAGCCATTACGTCTTCACTATATTGCTTTTCAAGTTGTCGTTTAATGATTTCTTCAATCATAATTTTTTCATAGTAATTGTGTATGTCGTCATGTAATCGCACTGTGTTATCTACCTTAGTAGTATTAAGCTGTTTTTAGTTTATACCAAGTGCGGGTATAAATCGACAATCGCTTGAAAAAGCAGCTTATGAACCTCAACTAACTTTTGTGTATCTCGCTGATAACCGCCACCGAGCGCGCACATTAAAGGAATTGAGTGCTGTTTGCAGGTTGCTAAAACCAGCGAATCGCGTTGATATACACCCTCTAAACTAACATCAAAATAGCCTAATTCGTCTTGGCTACAAATATCAGCTCCGGCGTTATATAAAATAATATCAGGCTGATGAAGACGGATACAAAAAGCCAAGGCATTAGCGACTGTTTTTAAATATTCATTATCGCTGCAGCCAGTGTTGAGTGAGAAATCATAATCAGAATGCTGCTTTAAACGTGGAAAGTTTTGCTGACAATGAATCGAACAGCTAATCACTCCATCAAGAGAGCCACAAATTTCGGCTGTGCCATCACCTTGGTGTACATCACAATCAAAAATCAGCACCGTTGATGCTTGCTCAGTGTTAATGAGGTGAGCGGCGGCAACCACGAGGTCGTTGAAAATACAAAAACCACTGCCGTAAGCATTATAAGCATGATGATATCCGCCGCTGAGATTTACCGCCAGCTGCGTTGTTAAAGCGTATTCAGCGGCTTGAATACTTGCACCAACAGAAAATAAAGTGCGCTCTACCAGTTGATTTGACCATGGGAAACCCATTTTCTTTATTTCTTTGTCAGTTAACTGCCCGCTAATAAAGCGTTCAACATACTCATGGCTGTGGCAAAGCTGGAGCTGTTCATTAGTCGCTTTATTTGGGCTAATAAAGTCAGTAAAACCAAGCTCTGCAATTTCTTGTTTTAGCAATTTATATTTAGCGATTGGAAAACGATGGCGTACAGGCAGTTCAAGCGCAGAGTATAGTGGATGATAAAAAACAGTCATAGCTAGCGTAATTGTTGTTTTTCAACTATTTGAATTTTTTCTTCGGTGGCAGATATTGCCTTACGGCAGCGACCAAGGCGGCCATGAAGAGCAAGGATCTCTAAATTAATGGCTTTTGCTTTTACAGGACCCACATTTTGCATTCTTAGCTTACATTCTTCAACCATTAGCACTAAGCGACGCTCGAACTCATGATTTTGTTTGAGTTCGTCATATAGCTCATGGGCGGGTTGCATAATTTGTTTTACAGCTTGTTGGTAAGGTGCCGATTTATTATAGGTTTTACTACGGGGTTTGTAAGTGCTTTTGTTTTCTTTTTCCCAAATAGGGGTTGATTTAATGACGTTAAATACGGCTTGCACCTGATTACCGATACGCTCTAAAGCATAATTATGAGCATGGCGACGCTCCAGTGGTGGAAGGCTATTAACTTCATCTTCAATTTCTAACACATAATCAACTAATTTCATGCTTTTAGTAGTAAACACACCTCGGTCAAATAAACTGGGTTGTGCCTGCATATAGCGGTTTTTAGCAAATAACTTGGCTTTATCAAATTGCTCAGCATGCTGCTTTAAGGTTGCAACTTGTTGGCAAAGCTTATCAAAAGAAGCTGTTCGCATTTTATAAATAAGCCTCGTAAATTAGTTTTAACGCTAAAATTATCACCACAGTATTAAAAACAGGACGAATAAACTTACTGCCAAACCGAATTGCTGAATGAGCTCCAAGCCAGGCTCCAAACATCAAAAAGAAGCCCATTGTGATGCCGAGTAAAAAGTTAACATGACCAAGCGCTACAAAAGTGATCAGTGATACAAAATTTGACACAAAATTCATTGAACGGGCTAAACCACAGTTTAGCAGTAAACTCATTTTATACAGTAAGCTATTTGACGCAGTCCAAAAAGTGCCGGTACCAGGGCCTGCCAAGCCATCAAAAAAGCCTAAGCTTAAGCCTTGCAACCATTGTTTTATTTTTGTTGTTTTGTTCAATGGTGGTAATTGATCATGTTCTACCGTACTTAAACTGCCAAATAAGCTGTAGCAGGCTACCATAATGATAACAATAGGCAGTAGTTTGTTTAAAAATTCAATACTCAGGTAGTCAACAATAAGGGTACCAAGTAAAGCGCCAATGGCGGTTGCTATAATTGACGCTGCCCAAAATTGAGGATTAAATAATTGCTTACGGAAGTAAGTAACACTTGCGGTGAGTGAGCCAAAGCTAGCAGCTAATTTGTTAGTGCCAAGTGTTAAATGGGGCGGCAATCCTGCTGTTAAAAGTGCTGGCACGGTTAACATGCCACCACCACCGGCTATTGCGTCTATAAAGCCTGCGGCAAGTGCCACTGCGCAAAGAAGTGCCCAGGTTGTTGGGTCTAGTGCAAGTTCAAACATTAATAATCTATTTGTCTTTTAAAGGGTGGTAATGTGTCAAGCATGGCTTTGCCATATCGCTTGGTCACTAAACGGCGATCTAGGATTGTAATGCGCCCTTGATCGTTCTCTTTACGCAGCAGTCTACCACAGCTTTGCACTAATTTCTTAGCCGCATCAGGCACCGTGATAGATAAAAACGGATTACCCCCTTTACTTTGTACAAACTCTGCTTGTGCCTCTTCAATGGGTGAGGTGGGTACCGCGAATGGAATTTTAGTGATCACTAAGTTCTCAAGGTATTTACCCGGTAAGTCGAGTCCTTCGGATAAGCTTTGTGTGCCAAATAAAATACTGCCTTTGCCCGCATCTATATTCTTTGTATGTTGCTTTAATAGTGCTTCACGCGACATTTCACCTTGTACTAAAATGTCGAGGTTTTTAGCGCGCAAGGCTTTTACTACATGATCCATTTGCCAGTAAGACGCAAACAACACTAAATTAGCATGTTGTGCATTTAAGTGATCCGGCAATACTTTGGCCAGATGATCACTAAATTCTTTATCGGTCGGCTCGATGTGTGATGTTGGTATGTGCAAAGTGGCCTGATTAGGATAATCAAACGGAGAAGGTACTTTTAAGTATTTTACACCTTCTTCTTTTGTAAGACCGCTTTCGTAAGCAAAATGATCGAATGAACCAAGTGCAGTCAGGGTCGCTGAGCATAAAACCGCACCGGCACATTGTCGCCACAGTTTATCTTTTAAATAGTAGCCAACTTCAATAGGGCAATCGCTGAGTAGATGGTCGTGATGGTTTTTGTATTCTAAACGCTTTATCCAACGTGCATGTGGTGTGCCTTCACCCTTGGTGGCGTAGCTATACCAAAGTTTGTTTAGTTGCTCTAAACGATTAATGTAATGACCGCTTTCGCCTAAAATAGGATCGGCAACATAGGGTTTGATATCACCATCACTGACATCTTGTACTAAGGTATCGTGCATTTTATTTAAGCAGCGCAGAGCATCGAGGGTCGCCTCGCTGATATCTTTGGCTTTAGCGTGTAACGATTCAGGTATTTCACCATGTTCAAATCGGTATGTATCGTCTTTTGAATAGTTAAAATCGGCATTATCCAAAATATCGCGAACAACTTTTAAGTCTTTATTAGCATCATTAATACTGTCACAGAGCTTAAAATTTTGCCCAATGGCTTTTTGACCTACTAATACTTTGGCCATTTTGCCACTAAATTTAGTGAGTTTATCAAGCCAATCAATGGTGCCTTTAATCGTCGCTGCGGCAGATGAAAAGTCACGCGTAATATGAGCAAGATGATGAGCTTCATCAATAACGTAAATACTATTATCTGGCTCGGGCAGAATTTTCCCGCCACCTAAATCAAGATCAGCTAATAATAATGAATGGTTAATCACTAATACATCCATTTGCATCAAGCGTTGACGAGCAAGTTGAAAAGGGCAGGTTTGATGTGCTTTCATTTGTCGTTGACAAGCATGTTTATCGCAAGCAATTAATCCCCAAACGCGATCAGGGATAGTATCTGCCCAGCTGTCTCGATCGCCTTGCCACTTTTTATTGGTGTAAGCATCATAGAGTTGCTGCAAACATTTAGTTTCCATCGCACTCAGTGGCGAAGTAAGGGTGGGCATAAAGTCCATTTGTGTTTGATTGTCACCATTAACCGCATTATGTAGCTTGTGTGCACATAGGTAGCGCTGGCGGCCTTTGACTAAATCAAACTTGAAATCAAGGCCTGAATGTTTTTTAAAAAAGGGGAGTTCTTTACTTATTAATTGCTCTTGAAGGGCTACCGTTGCAGTAGAAATAATTAACTTCTTTTTTTGTGCAAGCGCCAGCGGTAATGCGCCTAAACAATAAGCCAGCGATTTACCCGTACCTGTACCTGCTTCAATAACGCAGATCCGCTGTTTTTTGTGGTACTCGCCCGCCAGTGTTTTTGCAATTTCGGCTACTAAGTAATTTTGGCTACTGCGAGGGCGATAATCACTGAGGTTATCGGCCACATGCTTGTGAATTTTTCTTATCGTCGTTTTTAATGCATCAGAAAGCATGGGTCAATAACCTAAAGTATGTATATAATCACAGTGCTGTATATTAATTGGGATCGAACATTGACACAAGCAATCTATCAAGGCTTTATACTTTCTAGGCAACAATATTCTGCTGATAAGTATAGCCGCCATAGTGGGATCACACTGTGCTATTGGCTAAGCTCTGATCACGGTCCAATAAAAGTGTTAGTGCCAAATCAACAAGCGGTATTTTTTATTTTAATAAAACAACGTGCTTTAGCTGCTCAGTTGTTATCAAAGCACAATATCAATGTCGAATTTAAAGACGTTGCGATTAAACACTTTAGTGGCGAACAATGCATCGCTTGCTATTTTTCAAGCTCACAAGCGTTATATCAAGCAAGGCAGCTTTTAGAAAACCAACCCCTAGAAAACCAGATCACAGTATATGAAGGTGATGTACGCCACAGCGATCGCTTTTTAATGGAGCGTTTTATTCTAGGTGGGGTGTGGGTGACAGGCGACGTTACTCAACAAGCTGGCTTTATCCAAATCGACAATGCCCAGCTAAAAGCAGCTGATTCGTATAAACCACGTTTTAAAACGCTGTCATTGGATATTGAGTGCAGTGGTGAAGGCGTGTTGTTTTCAGTTGGTTTAGTAGGTGAGGGGATTGATTGCGTTATTATGGTTGGCGAGCCACAACAGAGTGAACAGACTATTCATTGGTGCCATGATGAAATTGATTTGCTGACTCAATTACAACAGCTGGTACAACAAGCAGATCCTGACATTATTATTGGTTGGAACGTCATTGAATTTGATTTTAATGTACTTAATCGACGCGCGGATGCCCTTGGCGTTAAATTATTATTGGGTCGAGGTAATGGTCAATTACAGATCAGAGAAGGACATTTTACCCGTTTAACTCTGCCTGGGCGCTGTGTTATCGATGGCATAGATACGCTAAAAAATGCTACTTATCATTTTGATAGTTTCTCACTGGCTAATGTGAGCCATAAAATACTAGGTGAGAAAAAGTTAATCCAAAGCGATAACCGCTTGAGTGAAATTATTCGTCAATATAATGAAGATAAGCTCTCGCTAGCGGCCTATAATCGTCAAGATTGTGTGTTAGTTAATCGTATCTTTGCAAAGTTAAAACTCATTGAATTTGCTATTGTTCGCACGCAGTTAACAGGATTAGAGTTAGAACGAATGGGTGGCTCAGTGGCTGCTTTTACTAACTTATATTTACCGTTATTGCATCGAAGCGGTTATGTTGCACCGAATCTAGGCGATCATGGCTTATCGTTTGAAAGCCCAGGCGGTTTTGTGATGGAGTCAATTCCTGGGCTTTATAAAAATGTTATCGTGTTGGATTTTAAAAGCTTGTATCCATCGATTATGCAAACGTTTTGTATTGATCCGCTTGGGTTAATTCGCGGCTTAGAGGAGCCTGATAACGCGATTGCAGGTTTTAAAGACGCTTTTTTTTCTCGCACTGAGCATCACCTTCCTAATTTAATAAAAAAGTTAGCCTCATCAAGGCAACACGCAAAAAATACTGCTCAGCCCATGCTGTCGCAAGCTATAAAAATCATCATGAACAGTTTATACGGCGTGTTAGGCTCAAAGGGGTGTCGTTTTTACGATCCACGCTTATCAAGCTCTATTACTTTGCGTGGTCATGAAATAATGCAAACCAGCAGACTGTGGATCGAAGAGCTTGGCTATACTGTTATTTATGGTGATACCGATTCAACATTTGTGAGCCTACCAGATGAACTTGATTCAGATAACTGCAAAGAAATTGGCAAGCAATTAGCTAATACTATTAATGAAAAATGGCAGCAAACAATAAAACAGCGCTTTGCGACACAAAGTTATTTAGAAATAGAATTCGAAACACTTTATAGCCCATTTTTTATGCCGACTATCCGTGGCAAAACCACTGGTTCAAAAAAACGTTATGTTGGCCAGGTACAAGGAGATGATAAAAAAGAATTAATTTTTAAAGGTATGGAAACCGTGCGAAGTGACTGGACAGAATTAGCGCATGAATTTCAAACCGAACTATTTGAAACTTTATTCAGCGACAGTTTTACTGTTGAAATGTTAACCCCTATTATTGAAAGTTACATTACCCGTTTGTATGCTGGGGAATTTGACGACAAACTCGTATACAGAAAAAAACTCGGCCAACACTTGGCTGATTATCAAAAAAATATCCCACCTCAAGTCCAAGCTGTCAAAAAACACCAAGCAACTCACCCTGAATTTGTTATTAATAAAGGCCAAATTGTTGAATATGTATACACTCATGTTGGTGCAGAGCTCTATGCAAACGTGCAGCAAACCCAGACAAGTCAAAAATATGACTATGCAATTTATGTCGAAAAACAACTCAAACCAATCGCACAAATGATCCTTCTTCCCTTGAATAAAGATTTCAATTCGCCCAATAAAGCACAATTACAACTTATTTAAATAGTTCCAAATATCGGTATTGTTAATTTTTTTTGTTGCTAAAAAGTGTACTTTTGAAAGTGTTATTAAAATATATTGTTGCTATTTTAATCGTTTTGTACCGTTTTATTGCATTGTCTGGGTTTTTATGCCGATTAAATTAAATTAATGTGAACAAATGTTGGCATATTGGTTTTTTTTGTTTAGTATCGTGATGCGTTTGCAACATAATTGTTGCGATTGTTTACAAAAGCTAAATAAAAATAATCCACAATATAGTGGTCCAGGGAGAATCAAATGTTAAATAATAAAGTTTCAAAGGCAGTTCGCTTAGCGATCGCTTTTGGTGCAGTGTCAACAGCTGCGTTTTCTGCCAGCTCATTTGCTGCAGAAGAAAAAGATGGCGTTGAAAAAGTTGAACGTATTCAAGTAACAGGTTCTCGCATTAAGCGGACAGATTTAGAGACATCTAGCCCAGTTACTGTAATGACTGCAGAAGAGATTAAACTAAGCGGTTTCACTCGTGTTGAAGATATCTTGAATCAGTTGCCACAAATTGAAGCTGCAGAAAGTTCATTTTTAGCGAATGGCGCAACAGGTACTGCAACAGTAGATTTACGTGGTCTAGGTTCAAACCGAACTTTAGTTTTGATTAACGGTCGAAGAATGCAAGCTGGTAGTATCACATCTCAAGTTGCTGATATAAATCAAATTCCTTCATCACTGATTAAGCGAGTAGATGTTTTAACTGGTGGTGCAGCTGCTGTTTACGGTGCTGATGCTGTTGCTGGTGTTGTTAACTTTGTAATGGATGATCAGTTCGAAGGTATTTCTCTTAACGTAGGTACTTCTGGTTATCAACACAATAATGATAACAAATACATTCAAGGTTTGATGGATGAGAAAGGCTTTGAATACGATACAGGTAGTACAGGTATCGATGGTAAGTCTTACAGCATAGATTTTACTGTTGGTGGTGGATTCGATGGCAGCAAAGGTCACGCTGTAGGTTATGTAACGTACAACCGTCAAACTGAACTGTTACAGGGCTCTCGAGATTATTCATCTTGTGCACTAAATGGCGCGGGTCAATCTTGTGGTGGTTCTGGTACAACTCCAAACCCATTTTTTGATATCTACCCCGTGGTTGATGGTGAAGTTGATTACAAACAAAATTTTTACGGTTACCTAGATCCAAATGGTACAGGTTTTAGAGAGGACGATGGTTATCGTTACAACTATGCTCCAGTTAATCACTTTTTAAGACCAAACGAGCGTTTTACTCTAGGTACTTTCATTGATTATGAAATCAATGAAACTTTCCGTCCATATTTAGAGTTCTCTTTCATGCATAATAGAACAGCAGGTCAGATTGCTGAATCAGGTACGTTCTATAATGAAGAGATTTTATTTGATTACAATAACCCTTTATTATCTGATGCTCAAAAGCAGCAGCTTCAAGGCTTATTCAGTCAAGATGGAACTGATCAATTTGTTGCATACATTGGTAAACGTAATGTAGAAGGTGGCCCTCGTTCAGATAACTTAGAGCATTCGTCATACAGAATACTAACGGGTATGGAAGGTGAACTGAGTGATAACTGGTCATACGATGTTAGCTACAACTACTCTGCAACGACTTCAAGCTCTGTTTACAAAAATGACTTGCTTTCACCGAAAATAGCTCCTCGCGTTGGTGCTGTAGGGACTGAATGTGATGAGGCAGATGGTTGTTTATACTACAACGTATTTGAACTTGGTGGTGTAACACCAGAGCAAGCAGCTCAACTTGCAGGTGTAGGTACTCAAACGGGTCTAGTAACTCAAGTTATTTACAGTGGTTATATTAGTGGTGAGTTTGATTGGACTCTTCCTACGGCATCTCTTCCTATAGGCGCTGTATTCGGTGTTGAGCGTCGTGAACAAGATTACGAACGTGTATCAGACACAGTTTACGAAGAAGGTCAATTATTAGGTCAAGGTGGACCTTCACCAAGCCTATACGGTGCAATTGACGTGAACGAAGTTTACGGTGAGTTACAAATCCCAGTCTTAGATGAATTAAATGTTTCAGCAGCAGCTCGTTGGTCTGATTATTCAACAACTGGTTCAGATACTACTTACTCAATTGGTGTTGACTATACTCTTGCAGACACATACAAATTTAGAACTAGCTTTGCGAAAGTTGTACGTGCTCCTAACGTAGGTGAGTTATTTGCTGCTCAAAGTATTGGCCTTTGGAGTGGTGCAGACGGTTGTGCTGGTGATCCTACAGCAGCCGATGCAGCTGACAGACCAGCGTACTCAGCAAGCCAATGTGCTAATGCTGGCGTGAATGATTCACAATACGGAAGTATTGGTGAGTCACCTGCAGGACAATATAACCAGCTATCTGGTGGTAACCCAGCACTTCAACCAGAAGAAGGTGAAACGCTTACAATTGGTTTAGTTGCTTCTCCTTTTGAAAACTTTAACTTCTCTGTTGATTACTTCAAAATTGAAATCGAAAAGGTTATTGGTACAGTAGGCGCAGAGCGTATATTAAACAACTGTGCTGAAACTGGTGATGAATTTTTCTGTAATAACATTACTCGTAGTCCATCTGGTAGCCTTTGGTTAGGTCAAGCAGGTTTTGTAACAAACCTAAGTGATAATATTGGTGGT
Organism: Pseudoalteromonas sp. SG43-7; assembly: GCF_014164295.1. Taxonomy (NCBI): domain Bacteria; kingdom Pseudomonadati; phylum Pseudomonadota; class Gammaproteobacteria; order Alteromonadales; family Pseudoalteromonadaceae; genus Pseudoalteromonas; species Pseudoalteromonas sp. SG43-7. Next base: position 4,538 of record NZ_JACJEY010000013.1, on the reverse strand, counting down.
AGAACGTGGGAAGGGATTGATGCTACAGCTGCCTACTCAATGGATCTAGAAAATGCAAGCTTGAAGTTTGACATTAACGGTTACTACAGCATGAAGAAAGAAGTTGAACCTATCTTAGGTGATTCAACCTTAGCTTATGACTGTGCCGGTAATATTAATACAGACTGTTTTGCTTCGCCTAAATGGCGTCATACTGCTAACGTTAATTACATCCGTGATGACTGGCGTGTAGGAGCTAAATGGCGTTACTATGGTGGTATTGACTACGATGGAACAGCAGATGCCTCATTAATTGAAAACGGTGGTATAGGTTCTTATAGTTTTATCGACTTATCTGGTAGTTACTCTATTAACGAACATGTAACGTTTACTGGTGGTATGAATAATATCTTCGATAAAGAACCTCCAATGGTGGGTAATACTATTGCTTCAAATGCAAACACAGTTGCTGGATTTTACGATACATTGGGTCGCTTTATCCACATGAGTGTAAATTTGAAGTTTTAATGGGTTTATAAATCATTAAATTAAAGTTAACAAAAGCCCGATCTATTAGGGCTTTTTTTACGTAATGTAGAGGATAGATTTAATTTTTCGCGATACAAAACACTAACTCAGAAAGTATTAGAGGCACCATAAACGCTTTTGATATCATTACTAAGCAACCTATTGCATAACTTTTTATTGATTTTGTTATAAATTATTGAGCTAGAACTGGTTTTTTACATGGTTATTTTTTTAAAGGAAATCACCTTATAAGCATAAATAAAAGCTTTATTTCTAGATAAAACAATTGGTTATAATGTAACTTTCTTGAATTTATTTGTTCTTTATCTGTAAAACTATTGATTTTCAGGTTAAATAACTGTTGACCTTTGGTCATCTCTAATATTAGTATCGCATTGCTCAATTAGGTACTTAGTGTCATATATTGGCACTTAAGTACTCAATTTCTAGCAATTAAAACTAATAAAATCATATATAAATATGACCCAGGGAGAATCAAATGTTAAATAATAAAGTTTCAAAGGCTGTTCGCTTAGCGATCGCTTTTGGTGCGGCTTCAACCGCTGCGTTTTCAGCAAGCTCGATTGCTGCTGAGGAAGGCGCTGATAAAGTTGAAAGAATTCAAGTGACAGGGTCACGTATTAGTCGCACAGATATGGAAACGTCAGTACCTGTTACTACTTATTCATTAGATGACATTAAAGCTACGGGTGCTCCTACCCTTGAGCAATTTGTACAACAATTACCAATTATTAGTGGTGGTTCATACGGTAGTAACGTTAATAACGGTGGTAATGGTAGCGTAACAATGAACCTAAGGGGTTTAGGTGCGAGTCGTACGCTTGTTCTTTTAAATGGTCGTCGTTTCAGTGGTGACATTTCTATTATTCCAATGGCGGCAGTAGCGAGAGTTGATGTTTTACGCGATGGAGCATCAACAATTTATGGCTCTGATGCAATTGCTGGTGTAGTTAACTTTGTTACAAACAATGATTACTCTGGTGCTGAAATAGAATTCCGCCATCAACAGACGAGTGAAAATGACGGCAAAACGTCTAATATCTCGTTCATTACCGGTGTTGAAACTGATAAAGGGAATATTGTATTCTCAGCAGGTTATGAACAACGTGATGCAATTTATGGTGAAGACCGTGATTGGGCAAGTTGTGTGCGCGCAGAAGATATAACAAAAGAAAATGCAGATGGTAGCGTTGAGGGCAAAGTGGTATGTGCTGGTGGCTCTGCAACAACCTCACCAGCTTCATTCTCTATTCCAGGTATTGTCGGTAAAACCTTTGTTAAAGGCGCGGATGGTAAACCTCGAGCAATAGAAAGTGCTGATCGTTATAACTATGCTGATACTAGTATCATTTATCAACCACTTGAAAAATATAATCTTTTCGGTTCCGCTAATTACGAACTTATCGATAGTGGTTTTTCTACTGTAACATTTGTATCTGAAGCATCATTTACACATCGTGTGAATAAAACCCGTTTGGCACCTGTCGGCACTTTCTGGAGTATGCCTGTTCCTGAAACAAATCCAGGGAATACATTTGGTGAAAAGGTATTTGCTCAACGACGTTTAACAGAATCTGAAGGACGTACTTCTGAATTTTCTATTACTGAATATTTAATTACTACTGGTTTTGAAGGTGAATTTAGCAATGGTTGGTATTGGGACACAAGCTATTCGTTCAATAGCCGCCGTAGAACTGAAGAAATCGGTGGGCGTATTCACCAAGAACGTGCTAATACATTGGTAGATCCAGAATTATGTTCTGCTAATGCAGCTTGTCCGGGAGTATGGGACCCGTTCCAAAAAGACTCTCTAACAAATGATATGAGAGATTGGATTATTGTTCCAATGAGCTCAACAAGTAAAGCAGAAGATACACAATTACAGTTCAATATTGCTGGTGAAACAAGCTTTGAATTACCAGCCGGTACTATTGCTTGGGCAACGGGGTATGAACATTTAACGACTCATTATACATCGTTACCGGACGGTGCGGCTGGTCTTGGGGCAATTTATGGTGTAGCACCAGACGGAACTGATGGCGGTTATACAACTGAATCATTTTATGCTGAGATTAATGTGCCTATTTTAGCTGACTTACCGTTTGCTGAGCGTTTAGATTTTACAGCAGCTGCACGTCGCACTGATGTAAGCTTAATTGATGACGCTGAAGTTACTACTAAGTTTGCTATTGAATGGCGCCCATATTCAGATTTATTAGTTCGCGCTAATTTATCAGAGGGCTTCAGAACACCTGGCGTGAGTACTTTATTTGCACCTCGTGCTAATTCAGCTGAAACTTATACTGATCCATGTATTAAATATGGTTCTAATCCTGATGCAAGCGCTGAACTTAAGGCTAACTGTGCTGCAGATGGTCTACCAGGTGATTGGGCACAACCTAACCAACAGTCTGGCTCTTGGGTAGGTGGTAATCCTGATATTGGTCCTGAGCAATCGGAAAGTAAAAATTTAGGCGTTGTATGGGCTCCAGAGTTTATCGAAGGTTTCAGTGTAGCGCTAGATTATTATGATATTGAAATTACAGATATTATAGGTGAGCTTTCAATCGGTACTATTAGTAATGAATGTTATAATAGTAAAGACTTTTCTTCACCATTATGTGCTCAAATTAAAGGCCCAGTTGCTTATGGTACAGTAGGTGGTCCTCGTCGTGATTCGCAAGGTAGTTTAAGTGGTGTTGAATTATCGACTCAGAACTTAGGTATTTTTAATTCAAGTGGTATAGACTTTGACTTAAAATACGGCCTAGATGTATTAGGTGGTGAGTTGAAGTTTAACTTAAATGGTACTTATGTTCTTGAATTAGATCACAATGAAGCTGAAGGTTTGGAAACAACAGAACTTCTTGGTGGATACGGTGCTGATGTTGCAAACGGTGGACGTGGTGCGTTTAATAAACTTCGTGCTAACTTTAGAACAAACTACTCACAAGGTGATTGGGGTCTTACTCATACCATCCAATATCAAAGTGCTGTAGATGACTATGCTGAGCCAAATGGTGTTTTATCTGACCGTGTAGGTACGGTAGCGTATAATGACATCAATGGTTACTATAATTTTGAGCATTTAACTCTTAGTTTAGGTATCAATAATATCTCTGATAAAGAGCCGCCATATGTAAGTAACGGCGATAACGGTGCACTTATTCGTGTTCATCGTTTGACCGGTCGTGAATACTACTTAAAAGCAACATTCAAGTTTTAACAACTAAATATTGCTAACAAGTAACTAGCCATATGAAATACCTGCTAATTTTAATCTGCAGGTATTTTTTTATCAAAAATTGACGTTTTATTTTCAAGCATTATCTTAATATCGGTTAATAAAAAGAACTAATTGCCACTTCTAATCTTCGATAATTTAACTAAACAAGCAACAGATATGACTAGGTTAGTAGTTTGTTACGATACTAATGGTATATCAACGTGCTTTCCCTTTAATGGCATAATACCAATCTGCCAAATTATGTGATCTAATTAGCACACTGATACTTATCTACTTTTACTAAATTGAACTTAGAAAAATCCAAGCAACTTTTAGCTTTATCACGTAAAGAGCCGAATGCAAGAAAGCGAATACGCCTGCTTGCTGTTTCATTATTCTTTGAGGGTGAAAACAGAACGAATATTGCTAAGCGCCTAAATACAGCGCGCGGCAGTGCCAATAAATGGGTTTCAAACGACCTTAATAATGGCGTTACTGGCTTGAACAACAAACCGATTAAAGGTCGTCCAGTTAAATTAACCTTACAACAACTAAACACACTGTCAGATTATGTAAAACAGTCAGCAAGTTCTTCAGAAGGAGGCAGACTAATGGGGGAAGATATTGCTCAGTATATTTATGACCAGTTCAATGTAAGGTATCACACCGATCATATTTACAAACTGCTCAAGAAGCGTGGGTTTAGCTGGATCACAAGCCGTTCTAAGCACCCAAAGCAGTCAAAAGAAAGCCAAGAGGCTTTTAAAAAAGTTCCAAGTGGAAA
>NZ_JACJEY010000139.1:0-1409 GCF_014164295.1 Pseudoalteromonas sp. SG43-7 | reverse complement strand
CCTACTCGTCACTACGCACACGTAGATTGTCCTGGACACGCCGATTATGTTAAAAACATGATCACTGGTGCTGCTCAAATGGACGGCGCTATCCTTGTTGTTGCTGCGACTGATGGCCCTATGCCACAAACGCGTGAGCACATCCTTCTTTCTCGTCAAGTTGGCGTTCCTTACATCATCGTATTCATGAACAAATGTGACATGGTTGATGACGAAGAGCTACTTGAACTAGTAGAAATGGAAGTTCGTGAACTTCTTTCTGAGTACGATTTCCCAGGTGATGACTTACCACTAATCGCTGGTTCTGCGCTTAAAGCGTTAGAAGGCGAGAAAGAGTGGGAAGACAAGATCATTGAGCTTGCAGACGCACTTGATTCTTACATCCCAGAGCCAGAGCGTGACATCGATAAGCCATTCATCATGCCTATCGAAGACGTTTTCTCAATCCAAGGTCGTGGTACTGTTGTAACTGGTCGTGTTGAAGCTGGTATCATCCGCATCAATGACGAAGTAGAAATTGTTGGTATCAACGATACAACTAAATCTACTTGTACTGGTGTTGAAATGTTCCGTAAACTACTTGACGAAGGTCGTGCTGGTGAGAACATTGGTGCACTTCTACGTGGTACTAAACGTGAAGACGTTGAACGTGGTCAAGTACTAGCTAAGCCTGGTTCAATCAACCCACATACAACATTCACTTCAGAAGTATACGTACTTTCTAAAGATGAAGGTGGTCGTCATACTCCATTCTTCAAAGGTTACCGTCCACAGTTCTACTTCCGTACAACTGACGTAACTGGTGACGTACAGTTACCAGATGGCGTAGAAATGGTAATGCCTGGCGATAACGTTAAGATGACTGTAAAGTTAATCTCTCCAATCGCAATGGATGAAGGTCTACGTTTCGCAATCCGCGAAGGTGGCCGTACTGTAGGTGCTGGTGTAGTAGCAACTATCGTAGAGTAATAATTAACTTTTAAGTTAATTATTAGAAAAAGGTCACTTCGGTGGCCTTTTTTAATGTCTGGGATTTACGTCATGTGAAGGTGGCGCTGTTACCCATAGGCGTAGGTGCTTTGTAGCAACGTTCAATGAGTAATAATTAACTTTTAAGTTAATTGTTAGGAAAAGGTCACTTAGGTGGCCTTTTTTAATGTCTGCGATTTACGTCATGTGAAGGTGGCGCTATTACCTTAGGCGTAGGTGCTTTGTAGCAACGTTCAATGAGTAATAATTAACTTTTAAGTTAATTATTAGAAAAAGGTCACTTTGGTGGCCTTTTTTAATGTCTGCGATTTGAGCTGTAAGCCTTAAGCGGTAAGTTTTAAGTTGCTCGGCGTTAATATGTACTTGTAGGCGAGTGGCTTGCCACCGCGTTTATAACAGAAAGTAAATATATTAAATTT
>NZ_JACJEY010000138.1:0-1473 GCF_014164295.1 Pseudoalteromonas sp. SG43-7 | reverse complement strand
GAAAAGCTGCAAAACAGGACGCATTAATAAAGGTAAGCTGCTACCTCTCCAAATAAGCCACTTAAACACCTGTCATACCTTCCAAAACGCCCATTAAAGCAACAGCAAATCCTCTTTTTATATTTTACGTAAAATCGAAGTAACCGATTGAATCAAAATAGGAACTCGGCTATGGTTAATGCATCAATAAAAATAAATTAAAAACGAGTTATTCTACAGCCTCGTTGAGGTTGTAGAATTACTCTTTTTAGGAACTGGTTCTACACAATTGAATTGATTGTTTTTTGACCTTGAACCCACAGGGTTACTGTGATCTGATAGATATTATTCACCCACGGTAAATTGTTATGGCTCTTTCATTAGGTAAGGAGTCAAGCCTGACTTATCTTGCCAAAATAAATTCATTCCGATCAATTTCGCTGAATAAATTGACCTTACGCGGTCAAACGAAAGTGAATGCCCAATGGCAACTGTATTGCTTAGTTCATAATATAGAAAAGCTGCAAAACACGATACATTAATAAGGGTAACCCTTTATCACCTCAAATAAGCCACTCAAACACCTGTCATACCTTTCAAAACGCCAATTAAAGCAACAGCAAATCCTCTTTTTATATTTTACGTAAAATCGAAGTAACCAATTGAATCAAAATAGGAACTCGGCTATGGTTAATACATCAATAAAAATAAATTAAAAACGAGTTATTCTACAGCCTCGTTATGCATAGGTAAGCCATGAAGCTCATATTCACTTTAATATTATTGACTTTCCCTTCGCTCCTGTTTGCGTCTACGCCCGTAATGGTTCATACGCACAAATATTTCACGGAAGGCGTTCTTCCCGAACCTTACCGAACTTTCACGCTTAGTATTGAACTGGATGAAGAAACTGACGATGTCCGCGTATTTGATTTATATCGTGGAAACGATCTAATTCAAATCCCACCTGAGATTTTAAATCAACTCAAAGACGTCGAGCTTAGCACAATTAAAATTTCGCACGAAATGCACCGAGAAGAAAATCGTCCCGCATATAGCCGTTTTGGTGATGAAGGAGACTGGCTACACATAGAATTTGATGTTGGCGATAGATATAGAGCCGAGAAAACAGAAAATGAAAAAGGTTACTTCAAGTGGGGGCGTGACAAGATCGTACTTACCATTGTTAAGGGGAAGGTCGTCACATTAACGAGTGTCAAGGTAGCAGAGACTCACGGTTATTAGACTGAGCGAACTTGGTAGAAATGCATAACAAACAGCTCAAACCGACCTCCACTGCATTGCTCGTTTTGTGATTTTCAGCTACGCTGGCACAAAAAAATCAACTCCGTTCTGGCGGTTTAGCTGGGCGTTGGTATGACTCCCACTGTCAAGTTAAACACACTGATCCTTGCCTAACTTTTTAAGCCATAATTACTTCAGCTCGAATTAGAGCGAGTTAATACATAGGATGAAGCAAGTAATGTCGTCGGT
>NZ_JACJEY010000137.1:0-1490 GCF_014164295.1 Pseudoalteromonas sp. SG43-7 | reverse complement strand
AAACAGTTAAATAAATTGACTGATGATGATCAGTTAAGCTAATTTAAAAACGGCTCTACAAAATGATAAATCAAGTGATCAAAGCTGATGAGAATCGGTGATCAAAGTCATGAGAATACGCACCAAGCAGTTATTTACTGCTTGGGTTAAATTCCTTTAATTTTATTATGTTATTTAACTATAGATCTACCATCAAAAACGAAGTGAATTTTTGCCACAACGTTTTACCGAACTTAATGTCACACTCGGCTTTTATGTTATCTGCGTATTTCCATGGAAACTTGAAAATATCTGGCGGTGTTAGCTTTTTAATAGGTTTACCCATCAAAAGATTATCGAGCTGCTCTTCATCATTAAATTCTTTTCTCAACTCGTCATCTGCTTTAGACATTTTATTTAAAAATGACTTATCAACACGATACCAAAAATACTTAGGGCGACCATTGGCTTTATCAAATTCAGCAGTGGTTTTATCAAACTCACGGTAATATTCAAATTGCGGGATATCAGCCAAAGGCTGAGTAACATTCATAAAGTTTTGTAGCAGTTCCCAATGAATAAATGCAGATGCTATCTGGTTACTAAAAGTTTGGTCATATCGCATGCTTTGCTGATAATGTAACAAAGTAAACCCACGGTATGGAAAACCGCTTTTAGGGTTATGCTGCACCCTATAATGTGCATTAAACTCTTCAAATGGGAAAATATCGAAATCTTTCGCGTTTTTAGTTGGTACCTCCACCATTCCTGTGGCACGATTAAAAATAACAGCTAGATTATATTTAAACCTAAAAAACGGCCAAATTAACCAATTAATCAATTAATCAATTTAGAAACTATCCAACATAATGACAGGCCCGCTAAAAATTCTAACGCAACATCAACCGCCCCTAATGCTAAACTAAATAACGGCATAACAAACAAGAATATAACAATACATAAATGAATTATTGCCCAAGTAAAGTTTATAAAACCAATCATATTTGTAGCATTTCCAACCAATGGCATAGCTAAATCACTTTTCCCTTTAGCTAAAATTGAACGAACATACCTTTCTTCTCCAGTAATATTCCTCTTATAATAACTTCTTTGGCTATTATCAAAACAATGGCCGAACACTTTTCCTCTTGGATACAGAGCCTGTTTGCTTTGATAGCGGCAGAACATTAAATCACGTTCATCTTTAGCGATTTCATTTCTAAATTTTGCATCTTGCTTACCGCGATAAGCGGTTTTTGCGTATTGCTCAAACATATTCAACTTCCTTATTACCGAACTGTACTATTAACTATTTTTTCTCAGTTCGGCATCACGCCTTTGTGTAAATGCTAAACAAACTAACTTCACTACCACACGGCTTCTCTATTAACTTGGCAATCTGTTGGGTCTAAATAGGGTTTTAACTCCTCAGGAAATCCGTGTTTTTCTGTTATATCTTTATCTATTTTGAAGTAGTGCTCTATTGATTGATATAAGTGTGTACCAAGCGG
>NZ_JACJEY010000136.1:0-1566 GCF_014164295.1 Pseudoalteromonas sp. SG43-7 | reverse complement strand
CACGCTTGCTCAAGCCGCTCTTTTGAATAGATTTTAGCTAAACTTAACACCCCTAAACAGGCGCGATAAGCGTGCTCGGGGTGACGCCGTCCACTGAGCTGTAACTCAACAACTTGGTGGGTATACTCTCCAATACTTAATGCCCATGAGCGTAAATTTATCGGTGACTGCTCATGCTGTTTTTGATGCGCCAGAGGCATATGATGAGGCTGTGTTGTATGCCCACCTAAACGATGTGAGCGCGGATGCTGTGCGATTAAGGTATCGTCATGATAAAGCTGTACTAGCTGATTGGTTATGTGTGCGCGTAATTGTTTCTTAACCCACTGATACGGCACACTGTAATAATGTTTTTCTATTTCAACATGATAATCAATGTGTACTCGCACCGTTTTGATTTGTGTATAGTGATAGGGCTTTTCAGGCAATGGCTTTAATGCGCTTTTATCCAGCATATCAAAAAGCTGTTTACGTGATTGTTGATATTGCTTCATCACCTTATTGTTCATTACATCAAGTAGCTTTGCTATTTCTTGATTTAGGTGCGCTAAGCTGTAGAAGGTTTGGTTACGCAGACGTGCCATGATCCAACGCTCAACAATTTGTACACCGACTTCAGCCTTTGATTTATCTTTGGGTTTATAAGGTCTAGCGGGTATGACAGCGACGTTATAATACTCGGCTAATTGATGATAAGTGGGGTTTAGATCAGGCTCGTAGCGACAGGGTTTACTAACAGCACTTTTTAAGTTGTCGGGAATAACAAGTTCAGGCACACCGCCTAAAAACGCAAAACAACGGGCATGACTCATCACCCAATCTTCAAGTTGTTGACTATACGTTGCCTCAGCATAGGTATAATTTGATGCGCCGAGCACGGCAACAAACACTTGAGCAGGTCGTGTTTCCTGTGTTGTAGGGCACGTGATGGTCAGCGTGGGGCCACAATAATCCACAAACAGCTTTTCACCGCCTTTATGATGCTGACGCATCGACAACCGTTGTTTCCCCACCCATTCCCGATAGGCGCGGCAGAAGTGGCTATAGCTGTAATAAGGCTCACCGACTTTCTCACGCATTTCATCGAATACTAACTGCAACGTCAAATGTTTGTGCTGCTTTAAATCCTTATTGATGGTGAGCCAGTCAGGTGTTGGGTATCTTTTTTGACGGGGTGAGAAGTCCCTGATTTTTGTATTAAGAAACGTACCGTGTTGTTTATCGTCAGGTAACGGCCATTGGTTTAACCCTAACTCATTGGCCTTTTTAACGTAATTAGCCACAGTGCCAGGGGAGATATTTAAGCTTCTGGCAATCTCTCGATGGGATAATTTTGCTGAATATTTCAGCCGTAAAATAGCATGTAATTTACTCATAGATATAGGTCTTGTTGACATTATTGTTATCCTCATCAAATGATTTAGATAACGGTTTAACATACCTACAAAAATGATAAAACGTGAACTCGGTTACGAGTGGCATTAAGCTTTGATCGGCAAAATCATTAAGAACACAAAAGTGATCATTATCGCGTAATTTTCGTGATCAAAGCTTAATGAGAATAAG
>NZ_JACJEY010000135.1:0-1588 GCF_014164295.1 Pseudoalteromonas sp. SG43-7 | reverse complement strand
GCGGCATCAGCGGCGGCATCAGCGGCGGCATCAGCGGCGGCATCAGCTACAACATCAGCGATCACATCTACAATAATACATCCGTGGCCTAGATCGATCTGAGGGTTAGCATTGGTATATTGTTTAGGTTCACCGGGTTGAATGCGGCCAGTTAGCATTTCATCAAGTTTAGTGGTACTCATTGTAGGTATTTCCTTTTTTTGTTAAAAAATAAACAGCCAGTAAAGACTAGCAAAGCCCTCAAACAAAATGTATTACACTTGATTACAAATGAATCTCTCAGATAACACAGAGATATATGGTCACTCCGCCAGCGAATTTTTTACTAATAAAGGTAACGGTCCTATGACATAAATCCGGCGTCTAATGTCTATTTCGTTGGAAATTAAAAAGTGGAAAGTAAAAAGGACAGACACATTTTTTTGCAAAAACTACAGTATCAACTACTGTTTTTGCAAAAATCATAGTATCAACCACTGTTATTACACACAGTGCTACTGAAGTTGATATATTATGACTCGCGCAAGAAAAAAGCTTATTGATTTAGCATCGATATCTTATTATCACTTAATCTCACGATGCGTGAGACGTGCATTCTTGTGTGGTGATGATAAATACACAGGTAAAAACTTTGCTCACCGTAGGGAGTGGTTAGTAGAGCGAATTAAGTTATTAAGTAGTGTGTTTGCCATTGAAATTGCTGCCTACGCGATTATGAGCAATCACTATCACCTTGTTGTGAACGTCAATAGGCGTCAAGCACTTGATTGGTCTGATGATGAAGTAATTAACCGCTGGTATCAGCTTTATAACGACCACTTTTTAGTCGACCGCCATTTAAAAGGTGAGCAGTTAGATAAGCCAAGTTTGCTCTTTTTTAATGAGATCATCGCTAATGGCGAGAAAGATTGTATGACATCAGCTGGTATATGAAAAACCTCAATGAGTACATTGCCCGCGAGGCCAATAAAGAAGATAACTGCACGGGTAAGTATTATTCGCTGCCATCCTTGGCGCTCACCCTTCGGGCTGCCTGACGGCATTCAAATTTATTCCTTATAAATTTGAGGGAAGGGCGCATTACTTATAAAGAATAGTCGCAAGCATTATTAGATGAAACCGCAGTGCTCAGTTGCATGGCCTACGTTGATTTGAACTCTATCAGAGCAAACATAGCCAATACGCTTGAAGACCGTGATTTCACCTCAATTCAAGAACGTATAGCGCACTTTAAAGCCTTTACCACAGACACGGTTAAAGCGAATAAGCTTCTCAAACAAAAAGATAATATTCAGCATGAAAGCCAACCAGCACAGCTAAAACCATTTGGCGGCAATCACATTAAACACAGGATCCCCTTTGCCTTACTGGATTATATTGAATTAGTCGACTGGAGCGGCCGCCACATAGATCCAAAGAAAAAAGGGCATATCAACAAAACTATGCCAAAAGTGCTCCTGACTTTGAATATAGAAGAAGCGCAATGGCTTGAATCAATTCAACGTTTCAGGCAGCAGTACTCAAATTTTGCAGGCAGCAAACAACGGTTAAAGCAGCAAGCCGCCAGCAACGATGTAAAATGGTACAA
>NZ_JACJEY010000134.1:0-1677 GCF_014164295.1 Pseudoalteromonas sp. SG43-7 | reverse complement strand
GCTAGATGCTAGATGCTAGGTCAAAGTTTAAAAACTAAGGCAGAAAAAATCAACCAAGTTAGCTTGGTTTAAACCGGTTAAGTTGCATAAGCTGGAGTAACAAATATCTGTTCTAACACTATTTAGAGTTCAGCTAATAGGCTGCTATGAGGGATAAGCGGACGTAATACTATTGTCCGCTTTGTAAAGAATTTATGAAATTTGGTAGGTGGCTTTCCCTCCTTCTATGGAGCTGAAGGTGCCACTTTTACCTACTAGGTTATTTTCATGGCTACTATCAACTATAGTAAATTCGCTTGATGCAATTCCACTCTCAAATCTTCCATCATGTTTTATTGTGAGTAAAACTTGTTCATTGTTTTTATCATATGTAATGGTTTCAAATCCGTTGAACAGAGCATCACCACTTTCGCTGTAGTAAAGCTGATACCTTACTTCGCTATTACCATTAATATCACCTGAGTAAGCTTGTTGTACCAATGCGGCACTCAATTTCTTACCCTTTTCAAATTCTTGTTCAACGGTTTCTTGCCAGTCGGTAATTTGAAATGTACCTTTTAACTCCATAGTTTTTTCCTTTTAATCAACCTAACAAAAAAATGTTACTACGTTATTAGTTGCTTGATATAGTAAAAACGCGACAATAAACAAAAGACTGATCAGATTTGAAAATAAATAATGAAGAAATAAAAGGGGTATTACACCGTCAGGTGAGTGAAGAGAACTATCACTTACGTAGATATTTTCCAAGTGACCTTTTTAATGGGTTTATTGAACAATTTTGGTTTGTGAATTGGAACTTAGAAGAGCAAAAAACTCATACTCAACAAAACTTACCAGATCCAAATTTTCACTTAATTATCAGTAAAGAAGGGGTTAAGTTATTGGGGCCTGTGAGCAAAAAATACTCTTATAAAATGGAAGGGGTAGGACGAATAATAGGTGTGAAATTTGAAACTGGAGCCTTAAAGGAACTTTTACCTCTGCCGATTGAAGATTATGTTAATAAAGAGGTACTAGCCAAAAAGATATTTGGCTTAGATTTCGTAAATAATTTAATATCTTTATATGAACATGAAAACGATTTAGAGGTTATTAGCTATATTCATGATAATCTTGCTTCTTTTGTTCAACCGATCACTAAGTCAAAAGCTATCACTCAAAGTTTGGTCTCATTGATCAAAAATAATGAAAATATTTGTACAGTTAAGCAAGTAGCAAGCTATGCTAACATCTCTTCACGATCTGTTCAGCGATACTTCTCAGAATATGTAGGTCTTAGTCCTAAATGGCTTATACGTAAGTACAGACTTAGTAGGGTTTTAGATGAACTTGAAACCAACTCCGTTAGCATCTTAGATATTGTTACCCAATTGGAATATGTTGATCAATCTCACCTTATTCGAGATTTTAAAGAAATTTTAGGAATAACTCCGAACAGATACAACAAACTAAAGTGAATTTTTATATCCTAGTAGAGTCAATATCGGCTTATGGCACACTCACGAAGTTCTGTTTGGAGCGAGAAGCAGACGGCCAGAAAAACTCGTTTGTAAGCGTCTAGCAAAATGCACCTGCCAGTAACTCGTCAAACCGATTAAACTATTTCTTAATTTCAATTAGGAGATAGCCATGAGAAAAATGCGTAGCCTTGAGCAGTGGCGCAACATTATCGAA
>NZ_JACJEY010000133.1:0-1690 GCF_014164295.1 Pseudoalteromonas sp. SG43-7 | reverse complement strand
TTGTAGTTTTTCAAGGTATTTGTTGGCGTTGTGATTGTGACGCAGCAGTAATACGGCAGCTTCCGAGAACGCCCATTTTAGATGTGCATTGCCAATTTTATTACCTTGGGTGCCATAGGTTTTGCCAGCAGACTCCGCTTTGCATTTGACCAACCGACTGTATGAAGCGAATTTTTGTACGCTTGAAAAGCGATTGATGTCACCAATTTCGTAAATGATAGTGAGTGCGAGAATGCGGCCTATACCATTAATTGTTTGCAAAATATTAAGGTGAACAGGGTTGTGTTGTTTAGCCATTTGTTCAATGTAATGCTCTAAAGGTTTAAGCTCTTTGTGATAGCAATCGAGTATGGCCATATTTAAATTTATAGAGCGTTGTACAACGGGATCAGGAAAGTAATAGCGCATTTTTTCTCTGTCGCAGACGTTTTTTAAATTGACATTATGGGCAGGTAAATTGTACTGGCTGGCAGTATTGGCGACATGGGCTTTTAAATCAGCGCCATGACGGACGATTTTAGTTCTGCGCCGTAATAAGTCGCGTGTAGCACGCATATCTTTGTCATACACATAAGCAAGTGGGAAATTACCACCACGGATGAGTTTGGCAATTTTATGTGAATCTATTTTATCGTTTTTAGCTTTACCGCCATGAATCGCCTTCATGTATAGCGCATGACCAAGAATAAAGTCGATAGTGTGTTCTTTGCAAAAATCAGCGACCCAATACCAACAGTGCATGCACTCTACGCCAACCACAATGTCACCGATATACGGCTTAAGTAGTTTTAGTAGCGCTTCAGGGTCATCTTTAATTTTCTTGTGAACAAGGATAAGTCCTGTATTATCAATGATACAGACGTAAAGTAATCGCGCGTGTAAATCGATACCACAATAATACGGATGCATGTTATTGTAAAAGTTCAATGAGCTTTCTCCTATAAAGGTTAGTTGCCTTTTCAGCGTAGCGAATAATCGCGATGCTGGGGAGGAGGCTCAATGAGTATCAAGGCGCTAAAGACGGACTAACAAACGCTTGGCATTTTTAGCTTGGTTTAGTTATGTGTTTAAGGTGTTTTAATTGAGTGAAGTGGCAGGTTTGTTAGCCACTTAGCTAGTCGTTATGAATCCCTCAGATTCGAGAGAGAAAAATGTATCCGGATGATGTGAATGGTGATGTATTCAGAAGATTGGAGGAAGATGATTTCGATTTCTCTATCGAGCATCCAGTCGATTTCTATGCTATCTATGCCACCGAAGAAGAAGCTGATCTCGTTGCAAGGCAGTACGCAACTGATTGGAAGAGCGGACAAAAATTTAAAAATATCGAAACAAGGCCAAGCGATAAAGGTGGTATGGAGTTAGAGTTAGTCCCAATCATGATGGTTACATATGACAATATCATTGCCTTTGAAAATAAACTGGCCGAGCGTACATCAAAGGTGAACGGGTATTTGGATGGCTGGGGCGTTTTAAATGGCTAAATTCATAACGAAGCCAAGCACATTCGTGCAATGCAAAAAGCGCATTGCACTGGACCTCGCTACGCTCGGCCTGTGTTGGCGGCGTTGGTATGACTCCCACTGTCAAGTTAAACACACTGATCCTTGCCTAACTTTTTAAGCCATAATTACTTCAGCTCGAATTAGAGCGAGTTAATACATAGGATGAAGCAAGTAAGTTCGTCGGT
>NZ_JACJEY010000132.1:0-1719 GCF_014164295.1 Pseudoalteromonas sp. SG43-7 | reverse complement strand
GGTTGTCAGTGCACCAAGCAATGGGCAAACTCAAGTAACCGCAACGGGGGCAATCATTTACACCGCCAATGCAGATTACTATGGTGACGACAGCTTTACTTACACAGTTAAAGACAGCAATGGCGCGATATCTAACCTTGCTACTGTCACCATGACTGTAAACCCAGTCAATGATGCGCCGGTGGCACAAACGCAAACCCTTAGCCTTGATGAAGATGCAAGCTTATTGATCACATTGCTTGCGACAGACATCGAAAATGACAGCTTAACTTATCGCATTGATACTGATGTCGCACACGGAACGCTAGTTCAACAAAGCAGTGATAGTTGGTTGTATACACCTGCGGCAGATTATAACGGCAGTGATAGTTTCACGTTTGTAGCCAATGATGGTGCGTTAGATTCAGCTCCTGTTAGTGTTAACTTAACCGTTAATGCTGTAAATGATGCCCCTGTTGCCAGCGCTGCAGCGGTGTCAGTAAATGAAGATACGCCACTGACTATCAACCTTACCGCCAGCGATATCGAAGGCGATACCTTAACGTATCAAATAAGCAGTCAGCCACAAAATGGCCGTGTTACATTGACTGGCTCGCAAGCAATATACCAAGGTGAGAGTGACTTCTTTGGCACCGATAGCTTCAGCTTTGTTGCTAACGATGGTAGCGTGGATTCAGCACCAGCGGTGATCACAGTGACCGTGAGCAGTGTTAATGATGTGCCAGTGATCAGCGGTTCACCGACTGTGTCAGTGAGTGAGAAAATCACTTATAGTTTTGCGCCAACGGCAACTGACACCGAGGGCGATAACTTAACCTTTAGCATCAGTAATAAACCAAGTTGGTTGAGTTTTGATAGCAGTACCGGGTTGCTCAGTGGTACCGCTGTTAACAGCGATGTGGGTGTGTACAGTAATATTGTGCTCAGTGTCAGCGATGGCATGGGTACGGCGAGCTTACCGGCATTTAACTTAACGGTGATCAACGTCAATGACGCACCAACGATTGGTGGTGTTCCAGCATTAAATGTTGATCAAGATACGCCTTATAGCTTTACCCCAACAGCCAGCGATATTGATGGCGACAGCTTAACCTTTAGCATTAGCAACAAGCCGAGCTGGGCAAACTTTGATAGCAGCACTGGGCAGTTGTCAGGTATGCCAAGTAATGATGATGTCGGCGTAAATAACAACATTATTATTTCAGTATCAGACGGCGCGATTACTACAGCATTGAGTAGCTTTAATCTCACCGTTAAGAACGTTAACGATGCACCGACAATCAGTGGTACACCGAACACCACGGTAAGCGAAGACAGTCAGTATCAGTTTACGCCATCAGTGCGTGATATTGATGGTGATAGCCTCAGTTTCAGCATCATTAATAAGCCAAGTTGGGCAAGCTTTGACACCAGCACGGGTGAATTAGCGGGCACGCCACAGAACGAGGATGTGGGCAGCTACGCGGCTATTACTATCAGTGTTAACGATGGCACAGATAGCGCCAGTTTAACGCCATTTACATTAGAGGTTACCAACACCAACGATGCGCCGGTAGGGCAAAACTTCGCGTTTAACCTCGATGAAGCCGCGACTTTAACCGTGGCACTTGCAAACGGGTTATTAAGTAACGCCAGCGATGATGATGCAGGCGACACACTCAGCGCAGAGCTGGTCAGTCAACCACAATTTGGTAGTGTCAGCTTAAACAGTGATGGTAG
>NZ_JACJEY010000130.1:0-1758 GCF_014164295.1 Pseudoalteromonas sp. SG43-7 | reverse complement strand
GCTATGTTTATTCATGTTAGCCTCTGCTGTTTAGTTAATTGATAAACTAATTATGGCTCTGGCTTTGAATTAAGCTAACCCACGAAAAGCGGAGGCTAACACCGTGTGGGAGTCATTATGTCTATATGCCTACAGGGATTTCAGTAAGTTGATATTTTATGTTGAAGAGATAATGCCAAATGGTGATGTTAAAATTATATTTTCCTCACTATTTCGATATGTCGGCCTAACTCTAGTCGCCATGTGTTTTATATTTGCTTTTATCCAAGAGCAAAGGCTTTCACTGGGGGCTTGGTTTTTGTTTGCTTTTTGGGTAGTTGTTTTTCTTTATGCTACTCGAACTGCGAGAAAGCAAGTTAAGGCGGCTTTAAATAGTGGCAATGTATTTCAATCAGGCTCAGGTTGGAGCTTCAGGAATCCAGTTACGTATGTCATTCATAAATCCGGCACATAACAAACCAATGTTGTTCAGCCAGCAAGCTGGCTTGGGAAAATTACTCGCTGGCACTTCGTGCCAAAACACTCGCAATTTCCCCAAATTGGGGCGTTAGTTTGCAGGGAGGCACTTTTGAAATATCTAATATCTCTTTTACTTTTACTGTTTAGCTTCAATGCTATTTCTAAAGATCTGTCAATTGAATTGGCCAATCTAATTAAAGAAGAGTCATTTTTATATTCTTTAGATTTTAATACCTTCAAATTAAACGAAAATAAAAGTTCAAATAACATGGTTAGCTCTGTATCAGAGCATAATTACACTATTAAAGATGAATCATTATTTATCAATAACTTATCTATTTTTGATGCTAACGAAATCCTTTTCGTAAAACACTTTGAAGATTTTGACTTTGTTATAATTCGAGAAACATATAACTCTTTTAGTAACCCACTTAAGTTATTAGTCGCGGTTGCGGGTCACCCTATGCAAGTAACAAAGATATATGCTTTAAAAATTAAGGCGGGTAAAGTTCAAGATGATATTCGTTTATTAAAGGAAGACAATGCATCATCTTGGGCGGTGAAGGTGGCAATTGCAAACTAACAAACCAATCATTCCGACCTCAACTCGCTGCGCTCGTTGCGTCGGCATATTGGGGCGTTAGGTAGCTATGGGAAGTAAATTGGAAAGGAAGGAGTTAGAACTCTACAAACGAACTGATGAGATTTTACATTATGTGTGGGATCCAATAGGCGTTGCTGATATCCCAGGTGCTAGAGATGAATACCATTCCTATTTGCCTAAAGTATTTAAGCTCGTACTGAACGATTCAAAAAATCATGAAATATCTTCATATTTAGAGAAAGTAGAGTCAGGTTCGATGGGACTTACTCCTTATCCTAAGAAAAACTTAGAAGTTGCAAATCTACTTTTAGAAACGAAGGAATGGATTTTTGAACAAACTACCTAACAAGCCAAGTCAGCGGGAATTTTACTCGCTGAAAAACGCTCATAAAATCCCCTGCTTGGGGCGTTAGGTGTTTATGAGATTAGTAGCATTTTTCTATCTTTTATTATTTTTTCCGATCCCAAAGTCTTTCGGTACGGAGCTTTACTCACATGGAGAAGCAAAAAATAAAATAGCGCCTCTTTTATCTAAATTAAAAGCTGGTGTAACGTAAGCGTCTAGCAAAGTGCACCTGCCAGTAACTCGTCAAACCGATTAAACTATTTCTTAATTTCAATTAGGAGATAGCCATGAGAAAAATGCGTAGCCTTGAGCAGTGGCGCAACATTATCGAAGAACAACAAGCCAGCGA